>RFMZ01000267.1 GCA_009927445.1 Betaproteobacteria bacterium | reverse complement strand
TTTTTACTTTTTCACCAAATACCAAATTTCTTTAAAAATTGCTCGCTCTGCCGAACTGTTTAAGGAGACCTCTGGCATCCAACCTCGTTCATAAGCCTGGTTTAAAATCGATCTTGTTCTTCGATTTAAGAGATATTCAGTTAACTCAGAAACAGCCTCCTTGGAACTTTGCGATCCGAATTGACGCTCCTTGGTAATTTTTCGCACGGCACTGGAAATATGCCGAAGGTACTTGAGTTGTACCTGCAACTGTTGGATTGCAAGCAAAGCCGCTTTTGTATCACTTTGTAGTTGCTTAAGACCCAGTAGCGGACTAAACTCACTGCCCAAAGGCTTGCCCGAGGAGATCTGCCACAAACTATTTAAAATACTTACCTCATTGGGCTTTGCCAGCTTTAACGTTTGGAGTGCGCTAATCGCAGCCGCGTCTTGTTCCCTCAGAACCTGATCAAATGCCTGTATTTCTGCACTTTTTACATCAAATTCCCCAGAAACTTCATCCAACAGCTCACCAACTTGTAATAAAGCCTCGCTAACCATGGGATCGATTGGCTTACACATGGCGTCCATGAGTTGTTGTAAAAAAACTGGATTTTTTATACCAAGTAACTGCTTTAAAATCGAACTCATAGAAATCTCTTTATAAACTTACCAGTTTGATGCCCCCGTCAACCAAAAAATTCCTCTCAATAAGTAATAATGATATAGTTATTATTATTACGGATTAAAAGGATTGCGCTATGAATGTCTCTTCCTATGCTCTTAGCTCAGCAGATCAAGTCTTCTCTAAACTTGACTCAAGTCTTACCCCAACCAAATCTTCAACTACCATCAACAATGATGAAACCAAACTCAATCAAGTAGCTACCCAATCCAATTCAACGCCTAACCCAATCTCACCATCAGTGGTTTTAGATATCAGTGATACCGCTAAAACCAAATTAAAAGAGTCAACCTCGATGTCTAACTAAGACCTGCTGTCAGGATGCTAGGCACTTTGCTCAAGACTTAACGAATACCTGAGTTCATTTCCAAAATAGGCTCCATTACCGCGAGGACAATCGCCAAAACAATCACGCCCATGAGTAAAATCAAAATGGGCTCTAATAAAGTCGAAATCATCTTCGTTTTTTGCTGGGCATCTAACTCAGCATTTTGGGCACCGTACTTTAACATTTGCGCTAGTTGACCAGAAGATTCTCCCGCCCGAATCAAATGAATCAATAAACTTGGAAATACCCCCGTCATACCAAGTGCACGTGAAAAACTGGTACCCTCTCGTACCCGCTTTTCAGTATCCACAATGGCAAACTGTAAAACCACATTGGATAGGGTCTGCCTGGCACTCTGCAAAGCATCCAGTATCGGCACGTTCGCGGCAATCATCATCGACATACTATTGGCAAAACGGGCAACTTCAAATGATCGGATTAAATGGCCAATCATCGGTAAATTCAGACACAATCCGTCAAAGGACTTTCTGATCCGCTCATTTTTGATGAGAAAATGTGCACAAAAACTAGTCAATAATAAAATTACTAATAAGAGCCAACCCCAGGTCGTTAAAAACTCAGATAAGCCTAAAATAAAACGCGTTAAAAATGGTAATTGCTGCTTTGAACTAGCAAAAACTCTCGCAATCTGCGGCACTACACTCGTCATCAAAAAGATAACCACCATGATCGAGATACTAATTAATAGCGCTGGATATACTAAAGCATTCGTTATTTGCTGTCGCAGAGCTTGCCGCTTGTCCAAAAACAGCGATAATTCTTGTAAGACTAAGCCTAATTTTCCACTTTGCTCTGCACCTGCAACAATACCCTGATACAAGGTATCAAAAGATTTCGGCTGCGTACTGATCGCCTTTGAAAGTGGCATACCAGATCGTATTTCATCTAAGACACCCTCTAAAATATCCTGCACATGGGAAGAAGTCGTCTCTTCTGACAAAATTGCCAAAGCCTGATCAATGGGTATGCCAGAGCGAATTAATAAAGCAAACTGCTTCGTAAAAAAGGCTAATTCATCTTGACTAAGGCGCTGCTTGCTGAAGGTGATTTGCTGCCAAATACTCTTCTTCGAGTGTTCTTGATAGGGGCTCAGCGAGATAGGAACAAGTTGCTTACTCAGTAATAGTTGCCGAGCAGATTGTAAAGAGTCACTCTCTAATATTCCTTTTTCAGTACTTCCAGAATACGATACTGCTTCAAAATGAAAACGTGGCATAGCGTTAATCAGGTACCGAGTTGCCAGTGACGCGCAGAATCTCTTGTTGCGTCGTCTTCCCAGCATCAAACCACCTCTGCGCATCTTCAGCCATTGTTCGCATACCACCTAATTGGGCTTTTTGACGGATACTACTTTCTGCTGCAGACTGATGAATTAAATCGCGGATGGCATCGTTGATCGTCATTAATTCATAAACGCCAGCCCGACCACTAAACCCCGAAGCACCACATACAGAGCAGCCAACACCCTGGCAACTCGCACAAATTAATCGAATGAGCCGTTGACCTAAAACGCCCAGTAAAGAAGATGAAAGTAAAAACGGCTCAATCCCCATATCAATCAGCCGAGTAACCGCCGAAGGAGCGTCATTGGTGTGCAGGGTTGCTAAAACCAAGTGCCCTGTCAAAGAGGCCTGAATAGCAATTTGGGCAGTTTCTAAATCACGAATCTCCCCAATCATGACAATATCCGGATCCTGACGCAAAATCGCTCGAAGGGCCCGAGCAAAGTTCATGTCAATTCTGGGATTTACCTGCGTCTGTCCAATCCCATCTAAGTTGTATTCAATCGGATCTTCAACCGTCATAATGTTATTCACCGTCGATCGAAGACGTAACAAAGCACCATACAAAGTAGTCGTTTTTCCACTACCTGTAGGACCCGTTACTAAAACAATGCCATGCGGCCGGTGAATTAAAGCATCAAACTCTAAAAAAGTGTGCTCGCTCATGCCCTGACGAACTAAGTCTAATTTACTATAGTCTTTGTCTAGAATTCGTAAAACAACCCGCTCACCATGTGCTGTTGGCAAAGTGGATACACGAACATCAATCGGACGACCACCAACCCGCAAGGAAATACGACCGTCCTGCGGTAATCTTTTCTCGGCAATATCTAGGGCAGCCATGATCTTAATCCGCGAGACGAGGGCGCTATGCAAATCCTTACGCATATTGACAATATCTCTTAAATGGCCGTCAACTCGAAATCGCACGACCGACTGCCGCTCAAAAACTTCCAAATGAATATCCGATACGCCATCTCGACTAGCCTGCTTCAAAAGACTATTAATCATCCTCACGACGGGGGCATCATTGGTCATTTCTAACAAGTCTTGTGCAATCGGCATCTCTTGTAATAACTGCGATAAGTCAACTGACTCCTCTACTTCATCCGCTACTTGAGCAGCATCGGTATCGTCCCGGGCATAAGCTGCATTAATTTCTTGTAATAAAGAAGCACTCGGCTTTAATTGCCGATGAATCGGCCCAACCAGACTCATGACCTCTTGAATACAATGCCAAGGCGTGTTGGTGCTATGCCATAAAACTTCCGCCTGCCCCCCCGAAGATTGCAAGAGGACTTCATGCGCTTTGCTATACGAGAAGGGGATCTTGAACACTTTTATACCTTATTTGCAAAACGGCACACGAGAAAACGAAATAATCCGAATCATTTCACAGAAAAAGGCACTGCCGAGGGACTCGACTCTTTACTACTTGGTGTCTGAATCGTTGAGAATTCATCCAAAGTCGGTAATTTTTCCTTGGGAATTAATTTAGGAGCTTGCTCAAAGTTTTCTCTCTTTTGATTCATCGAATTAAAAGAACTATCCGACAAATTCTTTAACTCATTCTCGTCTTTGACTATTTTTGGCCTTAAAAAGACCATCAAATTGGACTTCTCTCTGGTCTTCGCATCGGACCGAAACAGCGCCCCTAAATAAGGAATATTACTCAAATAAGGTACCTTAAAAGCACTATCTGTATAGCTATCTTGCATTAAACCACCGAGCACTAACATTTGACCATCGTCAACCAACACATTGGACTCAATATTTCTTTTATTCAAGACATATCCACCAGTCGTAGTTGATAGGCTAGTATTTATTGAAGAAACCTCTTGATAAATCTGTAACTTAATCGTCCCCGTTTCAGAAATCTGTGGCTTAACTCGCAAAGTCACCCCAATATCCTGACGAGCAACTGTCTGAAATGGGTTTACCCCAGTTGAACTGACCGTCCCCTGCGAAAACTGACCAGTAATAATCGGGACGTTTTGACCAACCACAATCCTAGCCTCTTCATTATCGAGCGTCATCAAATTAGGTGTCGATAGGATATTCGTGCCAGCTCGCGACTCTAGGGCATTTACAAGTGCAGAAATTCCTGTTCCGCCTACAAAACTTTTGATTAAACCCAAATTTAAACCAGCGGCTGGCGCGACCGTGGCCGCCGCGCCACCACCACTTAAAATGGCGTTCGTGCTGCTACTCAAATTAACCACGTTTGCGCCAGTCCCAACTCCAGCATTAAAGTTGGTTCCTGAATAGACTGCATTATTACTCGTACCAGAAATATTTTGCCACTGCACACCAATCTGGGCAGCGTCCGCTGCACTCAACTCGACAATCAATGCTTCTATATAGATTTGGGCACGCCGCTTGTCTAGTTGTTCAATGACTTGTTTCAAATTACGAAAGAGGGGTTCACTAGCTGTAATAATAAGTGAATTCGTCGAGGGATCCGCCTGAATAATGCCGCCAGTAGACGGCGCACTAGAACTAGTCAATGCAGAAGTAGAAGCGCTCGAACCCATTTGCCCAGAACTGACATTGGCTACATTAGCCGAATTTAGACTTGCGCTTGGATTTTGATTCATCGCTGGATTTGGTAAAGTCTGAACACCGAGTTGTTGACCCGTTGCCTGGGCAGATAAAGAGGCATCAGCAGCAACAATAGCCCGTAAGGTGATCGCCAATTTGGTGGCGTCGGCATTTTTTAACGGGACGACCCAAATATTACCAAACTTCTCTTTTTGAGGAACATCTAAATTGGCAATTAAATTTCGTACCTGGGCCAGCTTATCCGAGGTCCCCCCACGAATTAATATCGAATTACTCCTTGGCTCAGCAACAAACGCAATCTTAAAAGCCGGCTCCGGATTAGCTGTATTGGTTGTATCAAATATCTTGGTTAATAAAGCAACTGTCTCTAGCGCCGTGGCATTTTTCAACTGAATACTTTGGACGTTGCCAGCATCTGGGGTATCTAATGAAGCAATTAGCTGGGCAATCCGCTGGATGTTACTGGCGTAGTCCGTAATGACAATGGAATTATTACCTGAATACGCATTCATCGAACTATTTGGTGAAACTAAAGGCTTGAGGGTCGCAACTAAGTTATTGGCCGACTCTTGCTGTAATTTAAAGACGCGCGTAATCACCTCATCACCACCAATGCGCTTACCAGTGACTAAAGTACTTTGTAATTTCGCGTCTGCATCAGTGACGACGCGGTAGGTACCATTTGCATCAATTAAGGCATAACCATTCATTCTAAGAGCTGTTGACAAAGCCTCTAAGGCTTTTACAGATGAAACTGGGCGAACACTAGATAAACTCATTACACCCTTAACCTTGGGGTCTAAGATGATCGTCTGATTCGTGGCTTTTGCTATCGCACTAACCACCGCTTCAATATCCGTATTAAAAAAAGCCAAGTTAATACTGTCCGTGGTACTGGGCTGCGCATATCCCAAACCTATCCCGAAGAACAGATAACTTCCTAAAATAACCAGTTTTCTCAACAAATATTGCATCACAAATACTCTCAAAATTGCAAACGATAAATATCGCCCTGCTGCACGCCTATCAAGGATAACAAACTTACCAGTGATTCCGTATTTTGGTTTAAGGCAAAGGCCTGACCAACAAAAGATAACTGCCGGTCGTGTATCTTACCCTGTCCGGCTAAAACCAGAGGTCCCATCAGCGTTTTTAGATCCCACTGATCTAACATCGCCATATTCATCATAATCTCGTAACTACCCAGTGGTACGACGGGACTCATTGGACTTGACATTTCATGCATCACAATCCTTAAACTCCCCAGCCCGCCTTGCCCTAATTCCAGATCAGACCAGCTAGCAGTCAATTGCCCAACTGGCTTAATGGTATTCCATGGACTACCCAAGTTTTCTAATAAATGCGCAGATATCTTCAAAATATTATTGGCAAGCTTCCACCGGCCATCAGCCCAGCTAATTATCAGTGGTTTTTCAAAAGCGAGATGTTCAACCCTCAAAAAACACGACCAATCGCTCAAAGAGCATTTTAAATCCCAATTAAATCGTTCTGTGATCGTTTTTGATCGACTACACGTAGTTGAACCAGGTACTAATTGCGCAATTCCTAGAGATGCACTACCCTGCCAAATCGTTCCAGAGATATCTTTTAAATGCACTTGGCAAAATGTCTGATCTGCAACTATACGGTTCACCCACCGGGCAGGTAATTGATGAATTATCAACACCACCAGCAAAGCAATCATCAAAAACCAACTAAGGAATCTCTTTTGGTAAGAAATAGGTTTCAGTAAAAGACTCATTTTTCTTGTTTAAATGTTATCAACATATCAACCATGCCAGCCGATTGACCGCTAACTATTTCAGCCAAAAAAGGCGTGATCTGCCAACGACGTTGTAATTCTTTCATCACTGCCACAACGATTTCAAAGGAAACATCTTTAGCCTGCAACTCTAAAGTAGTCTGCGGAACCGCGATAATCCGCAACAAACTTGGCTTGATACCTTGGTTTCGTAAATAATCCCGAATTTTAGGTAAATCAGCTTCACTCAGTGGTAAAACATACTGTATATCAGCAGATAATGGCGTACTTGCCTGAGTGAGCAGATTTTCTAACTCGAACATTTGGACTGGTTTACCAGCCAACCGTTTTAAAATAGCCTCTTGGATAGGTTGTGTCCATATAAAATATATCACCACTACCAAAATCAAAGCTAGTATAAATAGTACTCTTCGATAAGGAGTAGTTATACCAAATTGATTGCCCCGATTTTTAGCAGATGATGGCGCCAAAATCCGTAAGCCACTCAGTTGACTTAGAAATTTACTCACGTCATTTAGCCTCTCTTAAACCGGCAAAAATTGGTAACAAGAACTGATTATTTCCTAAAACAATGATTTGTAGATGCATCTCACCGCTCTTTTTAAAAACATCCTGCGCCGTCATTGCAGAAGATAATTCAAATAATATCCCACGTTCATTAAAAACAACGCGCGTTGGCACAACGCCACCTAATCGCTGGAGCAACTTACTCAACTGCTCAAGCATTGGCAAGAAATCCGCTTGACTCAGCTGACCAGATTGCCGAACTTGGCCACGCGCAATGTCAATGTACTCTGGTAAAGAATTGGTATCAACAATCAAGCGTGAACTGATCTTGGCCTGCGCAAGCTTGAGCATCTGTTGATCCCATTGCCAAGTCTTATAAACAACCGCCCCTAAAAAACCTGCATGCAACGCAACTGCACCAACTAAACAGATCAGCAACCACCGGTAAACACCTAGCCAGGTCGCAAAACTTTGCCACGCGTGATGCGCCGCCTCAGCCTGACTACTCTCCCGCTGAAAACGAAAGTTACTCGGTATCAAACTGATTTGTGGGTTCTCATTTAAAAACTGACGATAATTTTTCAGAATAAATGGCCAGTCCATAGCACTTGCACCCTGAAAATCAGCCACCGAAGGTAAAACAACTCCCCCTGGTTCAGGGGAATATTTTTCTCGCCAAGCAGCCCCCATCAACAAGCTAGTCCTGGTGAGTAACTTGATCTGATCTGCCTCAGGAGTGTAGGCATCCTGTTTTATATCAATCGAAAAGGGCAAAATGAAACAGTCCGGTAAGAGCACGATTCTGCGCGTCGAGAGTTTTTGTAATTCTTGGAGAAGATATTGCAACCAAGACTGATTAATCACCGCAAAAGTTTTCTCAGCGACATCATTTGGTGTAAGCTCAATCAACGTCTTATGCTGCATACTACTTAACAACTGATCTTCTAATAAATTCACGATGACTTGTTGTAATTGCTTGCCACGGATCGGCGGTACTAGCGTGCTCACCAACCGAACATCGGCGGTGTCCAGATAGACAATAGCCTCATCTACAAATGGAATGTCCGCAATTCGGCCAACGCCAGAGAGATTTTTGGGGCCCTGGAGGTTCCATGAAAATTGTGTCAATACCTCCCCCTCTATCCAGTCATCGATGTTGGATTGGTGGGGCATCGCAGGACAAAGAATAATGACCGTACTCATGGCCTGATCGAATTAGATAATTGCGTCCAAATCACTTGTGTACTATTGCCCTTTTCCGATAAATTATTGGTGCGTTGTATCAACGTTACATTTAAAAAATGACTCCTGCCAAGCTCAATATCAGACTGAGCTAACCAGAATTGAGATTTTACGTCGATTTGACTATTATCGATCACCACCTGAGATCCCGAACGCACTGAGCTTTCAAGCAACTTCAAAAAATCCCCGCTGGACTTAAACGGTTGCATAACTCTAGCAAGAGTTATTTTTTCCGCGTCGTCCCGCGAAACACTTGGAGAAATTGCCATCAAAACCTCTCTCGAGGCAGTATTCAGATTAATTGGTGTTACTTGAGGCAGAGTGACCACATATTGACTTAATAATTGAATACTTTTATCACTATAGCCTGTAACACCGCGAAGTTGCTCCGGATGATTGAATGCTAAGCCATTTTTCAATAAAAATAATGCCGTAGGATTGGCGAGCTGACCATCTAATCCTAATACATTTAATAATCGACTGTAGATCAAAATTCCTACCGAATTTAATTGCTGACCATCGTTACTTAACAAATTCCGAAGATTAAATCGACTCTGCGCGTCAATTAATTGCCCCCGAATTGTCATATTCTCAATTTCGTAGGGTAAATCAGTACTTTTAAAAAAATCGGCGACTCTACTTTGCGCTAAAGGTAATGACCATGGCTCACCGATAAAATCCACAGCGCCACTATTTCTGAGATCTTCACGCAAGACTACCCGCGCCAAATCAATCGCAGACCGCTCAATCCAAACTGCTTGTTGTTGAAGTCTACGGTGCTCTAATTGCCGAACCTGCACTTCTTGACGCCACATTAACCCAGAAATGATTAATGTACTAATACTCACCACAATTAAAGCAGTAATCGTCGCAGAACCACTCTCCTTTTTGAATAAACGGTTCATATCCGAATCCCAGATAAACAACTTTTACTCAAGGGTAAAAGCGTATCCTTGAACCACCAATCAACTTGCATGCCCTGTAACTGCCTATTGGTTGATTCAGAATTAAAAAATAAACGGAATTCTTGACGCTCTACAAAATCTATCTGGAAGGTTTTTTGAAAGGGGCCAATTCGGCTATCCATCTCCCGACTAAAACCTACCCAAAGATCAAGACTTGTCGTATCAATCTGAAATAATCGACTTACCGAGCGCTCTAATCGTTGATTAATCATTTGGTAACGAACAATCTGCCAATGTGCATCGCGGTTTTTAAAAGTTCGACGGAGTAACCATAAATTATTTTGATGAATAAGCGCAGGGCTCACTGTACTATTCTCCAATCGGACTAACATCTCACAATCAGTTACCCATTGACTAACAACCTGATCAATCTGCGCACTGCTGCGCATGCGGTTTTCAATGACATCCTTAGACCGCAGGATCGAATCTAATCCCCGCCAAGCCAGTAAACCAACTATGGCTAATATAACTAATCCAACCAAAAGCTCAATTAATGCAAAACCAGCCCTTGACTTCATAAAACACCTGCATTCTTACGGACAATAACTTGCACTAACCAAGCCAATTGTGGACTATTCAAATCACTATCACCCTTTAAAAAAACACCAATCTCGACCCGCCGAAAGAGTGGATTAGGCGTACTAATTACTTTACGTTGGCAAATAAATTGATATTGCATCTGCGGGCAAGGTATTAACGTGGTTCCCAAGTCAGGCCACTCCTGCTGCAATTGCATTTGGATATGCCAATTATCAGCACTCCACAAGGCCGCTTGCCGAGTACTCACCGCCATTTGTGTATTCGCAATAGCACCAATCCCACGCATCGCTGCTAATAAAGCGATCGACAAAATGATTAATCCTACTAAAACCTCAACTAAGGTAAACCCCCGCTCCGAACTAGGCCAAGTATTCATCCTAAATCTCAAGGAATAATTTGTAATTGGAATAACAGCATCTCTGTCTTACTGATCTGTGCTTTCAATTGCTCTTGCTTGATCTCTACTGACCATGGCTCGGTAATCGATTCTTGTCCAATCACTAACTCCGTTAAACCATTTAATTCGACTTTTTTATGCCACACTTGTGGCGCCAGCGGGGACTGTAATAAACGGAACTGATTTCTTGCTTGTAATTGATAAAATCGCCAACCCACTGGGTCAATTTGAACAAGAATAGGTACGCCCGTGATAACACTTTCGTCCTGAGCTATATTCAGACTGGCTGTCAATTGCTCCAGGCGATCTTGAAAATAGCGCTGATCTTGATTGGGTAATCGCAAAGTAGCTAAACCAAGAACCACCGAAAGAATCACTAAAACTACTAAAAACTCGATGAGCGTAAATCCTTGCGATTTTTTTTTACCAGTTTCCAATATCCGCATCCAACTCGACACCGCCTAATTTACCATCCGCTCCAAAACTAAAGACATCCATCTCCCCCTTTAAACCAGGACTTAAATACTGATATGGCTTACCCCACGGATCATTTGGCAAACGGTCTAAATAACCACCTATTTTCCAGTTGGTCGGAATAGGTTCCTCACTCGGTTTTGCTACGAGCGCCTTTAAGCCCTGCTCCGAGGTCGGATAACGGCCAATATCTAAGCGATATAGCTTTAATGCGCTAACAATGGTTGCCACGTCTTGCCGAGCAGCAATCACCCGGGCCTCGTCTGGCCGACTCATAATACGCGGAATAATCAGAGTTGCCAAAACACCAATAATTACAATCACCACCATAATTTCGATGAGAGTAAAACCCTTTTGGGTTTTTTGTTCTTGTATCGTCTGAAATGCGCGCTTAGTCATAGCATTCTTTATCAAATATATCGAAAAATCCGATTTAAATATCTATATAGTTGTATTATCAGATGAATTATCCCGCTATGAATTATTTTATACTTAAATAATTCAAATTAAACGTATCTCCGAATGAGTTTTTGATGATCCGCAAAATCCTAACCGAGCTAAGCAAAGAAAGAAAGTTTCAGGATTTCTTACCAAAATCAACACCGCATAACACCCCAAAACTCAGATCGTCTGCGTCCCACTTCGCAACTCCTGCGTTCTTCGCTCGGCTAAATCCACAATTAGTCGCAGTCTACTGCCGTTTTTTACTAATGGCGCTAGCTTTGATCTATTCCCTCCAACTCTGCCTCGTTTATTTTCAACTACCAACGCCTGAAAAAACTAAAGACAAGCAAACCACCGTGTACTTTAGCGAGGGGCAAACCCCTGTAGGACAGTTATTTGGAACAAGTACCATCGCAGCAAATACTCCGATCTTAAAGGGCATTATCTCAACCACAGCCGATCAACATGGGCAAAGTAGAGGTTTTGCTATTTTTCAATTAGATGGCAAACCGACCGGCGTCATTAGCTTAGGCGAAAGCTTAGGCAACGGCATGGTGCTTGAGAGTATTCGTGATGATCATGTTGTCCTTATCTATCAGGGCAAGAAACAACAGATTATGGTGGAAAAATCAAAATCTTCACCAAACCCAAAACCCCCACTCAATAAATAATCATTTCTGATTACAATTAAGCCATTCCTTGAGACCACTCCCTTGAGACTATTCCCTTGAGGCATTTTCAAATCAGATTTCATCTTCTTAAGCTATGCCAATAAAAATCCTCATACCTAGTCTGAAAAATTATTTATTGTTTTTATCGGTTTTATTTACAGTCCTCAGCATATCCCAATTTTCACTCTCCTACCTTGGCCTAAAACTCTCGTTCAATGGTATTTTTGATTCAGACGCTGCTTTCCTAGCTGTTCTCACTGAAGATATTCTGCGGCGATCGGGAGATATCCGAAATTGGCATCTAGCCCATGTTCTGTTTCTTTTTCCAGACTTCCTACTTTATCTATTCCTCAGTCTTTTTTCGCAATCTACTTTTTGGGTCTCCTATGCTTTTTTAATTGGACAAATCATCATTTGTGTTTGGGCGACGTCCTATTTTTTATCGGCTTTTATCCATCAGATCTTAGCCATTTTCTTTGCCACACTCTCGACTCTTTGGACCCTCCAACTTGGTTTAAATCTTTTAAGTCCTTTTGATTTAAGTTTTACCATCGTTAATCACTTTGGCGCTTACGTTCTGCTATTACTAGAAATGGGCCTGTTTTTTCGCATACTACAAAATAATGATATCTCGCAAAAGAAATCAGCCCTTTTTTTTGGTCTTGTTCTGATTGCTAATCTCTCAGACAAGTTACTGCTTCTACACTTTATTCTGCCGGCAGGTGCAATCTGCCTTTATCAATACCTGCATGATCAAATGAGCTTAGCAAAATTCAAAAAATTGCTTTTCATTATGGCTTTAGCCACCATTGGTTCAATGGTCATTATCAAATTATTAATTACCAATGCAGCGCATCCATCAGCATCCTTCGGCTTAGATAACGCTAAAAATAGCTTTGCGAATATCATCAATCATTTCAATGCCAGCGCCTTTAAAAATAGTCCCATTTTTTGGGTCATTCCGGGCACTTATCTCCTTATACTTGGCGTGCTTTTTATCGGCCATGGTCCTAAACAAGTGTTTTTAAATACGTATCAACGTATTTCTTTGCCAATCCAGTTTTTTTTATTCTTGAGTGGCTTCACTCTTTTAGTCGTTATTTTTTCGAACTGGGGGTTTGCGCCTCGATATGCGATTCCTGTTTTCTTACTCCCCATTGTTTTAATTCTGCCAATTTCCTATATCCTGAGCAAAAAACAAATTCCAGCGATCAATACCGTCCTTGCTATGATTGGTTCGGTGATTGTTCTGCAAGGCATTCATCAACAATATCAGAGCTATCAATCAACCCAGCTACATACCGACTTTTACCCCCCAGAGATGTACTGTATTGATACGTTTATCCAAGAAAAATCCTTAAAACATGGCATCGCTGGCTACTGGACAGCTAAGAAATTTCAAGCGCTTAGCAAACAACCCATTACCCTTGCTCAATATCAACGACCCTTTTTAACTAGAGATTACTGGGAAACAAATGCCACATTTTTTAGACCAACCTATCAATTTGCTATCACTTCAGATGCTGACCCACAAGGAAACTCTATTGATACGAATTTTTTAAAAATTAAAAATCCTGCGTTAAAAATGCACGACTGTAAACCATATTTCCTATATTATGTGGATGATTTTCAACTTAAAGTGAACTAGGCAACTGATGAAAACAGAAATAGATGATTTCGATAAAAGCAGCGATAATCTTTTCCTCAAAACAGATATCGGAAAGTTTTTCGTAAAAAGTCTGATTGTCGTCGCTATGATTTTTGGCGGAATGTATTTCTTAATACCAGACGCAAGAGTGTTTAAAGGCTTAGAAACAGATCAAAACAAATATATTGCCCTGACACTGATTCAAAATCCACGGATTTTATGGAAAATGTCGGAAACTGATGAGAGTAAAGGCAACCTCCCAAACGCTATCCGTGATATGGAAGTGGCAATCGGCCTACTTGAAATGCACGGCGCACGCCTTGAGGTCCTACAAACCTACCAAAACAGACTACAAGCATTAGAAAATAAAAAGACTAACGCGAAATAAGCCTGCGCGAGTTAACCAAATACAAATCATATAAATGCGGGTTCAATTGGACTGCCTGCAATCATAATACGATACAAGTACCGGTACTCCGTAGGGTCATAATCCGCATTGGCTTGGTGCATTACACTGCGGTTATCCCAAATGACTAAATCACCTACTCGCCATTGATGTCGATATTCATATTTCGCTTGCGTGGCGTGCAGATACAGCTGCTCAATCAACTGAAATCCATCATCCTGCGCCATCCCTTCAATACCTTCCATACGCCCAGTATTGAGGTATAAAGCTGGGCGTCCACTACTTGGATGGCGGATCACTACAGGCTGAATTGTCCTAGGAATAAGAGCTGCTGCTTCGGGGCTTAACTTGGCAAAACTCCTCGGACTGCGACTACTACCGTGCACGTGTAAGGAGCGTAAATTTTTAATGCGATTTTTAAGATCGACATCTAAGTCATCATAAGCCTGACGAACATCGACAAACTGCGTATCACCGCCATAAGAAGGTATTTGAACAGCCACTAAACTCGTTGCCCGAGGTGGCGCAAGATCATTGGAGTGATCAGTATGGTAATTTTCTCCACGCACCTGTAACTTGCCATTTTTGCGCGGTAAGTCTTTGGTCGAGTTATACCCCACTAAAGGAAAATCTGGCAAAACGAAATCTTTGAGCTGCTGCTCCATCACCCGCCCAAAGATTTCACCAAATTGAATCAATTCAGCTGGCCCTAAGCCCTGATTCGGAAAAACTAAAACTGCGTATTGCGAGAAAGAATCGTTTAATTCTTTTTTGACCTGCGCATTAACCGGCTGACTGAAGTCTATCCCTGTAATTTCTAATCCAAAATTCGGCGTGATCGGCCTCAAGCTCAATTCCACAAATTCTCCTACTCAGGCTTAATGCCAGTTAACTTGGCAACTCTAGCCCACTTCACCGACTCCTCACTCAGAAATTTCTCAAACTCGATACGACTCATCGGTAATGATTCCGCACCTTCATTAGCAAATCGCCTCTTAATTTCAGGATCAACCAAAACTTGATTGATCTCTTTGTGAAATGCTTCTAGTAACTCATTAGGGGTTCCTGTAGGCGCCAAAATAGCCCACCAGTTCGAAGCCTCCACATCAATACCTAACTCTTTTAAGGTCGGAACATTGGGTAAAAGTGGTACCCGCTTACTACCTGCAACTGCCAACACTTTAATTTGTCCAGCTTTCATGAAATTTTGCATTTGTATCAAACTGCCTAAAGAAATTTGAATATGGCCAGCAGCCAAATCAACCAGTGCAGGTCCGCCCCCCTTGTAGTGCACTAGGACAAAATTAGCGCCTGTTTTTAACTTAAATAATTCGATTGCGAAATGCTGAAAACTGCCAACTCCAGCAGTACCAAAATTCGTCTTACTAGGATTATTTTTTGAAAAATCAACCAACTCTTTGATGGAATTTACGGGTGTAGCACTATTTACTACAATCACACTAGGCCCCATCCCCAGCATAGCTAGCGGCGCAAAAGACTTCACCGGATCATAACTTAACTTCATGATCGATGAGTTCATGGCAAAACTGGATGAAATAAGTAATAAGGTATTACCATCTGGCTCAGCTCGAGCAGCAATTTCAGCGCCCAAGACTCCCCCAGCACCTGGCTTATTTTCCACGACAACGCTGCGCTTTAAACGCGGAGAAAGCTGCTGAGCAATCGCACGCCCAACAATATCGTTACTACCACCAGGCGCAAATGGGACAATCAAACGGATCTGCTTACCAGTCTCTTGGGAAATCACACTACTGGCGAAAAATCCAAAAAAACTGGCAATCGCAAGGTATACCGAAAAACCTAAATAGTTTTTATTCATTATTCAGTTATCTCTCTTTAAGAATTATCGAATTATCGAATTATTAAAAATCATACAACTTAGCAGGATTACTCACTAAAATTTTTTCTAATAATAAAGGATCATCTATCCATTTGGCAAAACGATTTAAAGCGTGGCCATCGTCAATTGAATTAAATGGCTCAATTGCACCAAGGGCGTTTTCTTGACCCCGTTTTCCTCCAGGATGGGGCCAGTCACTCCCCCACAACATCTGATCTGCATTCGTATTTACAAATAGTTGCGCAATAGCCTGCGTCGCTAATGAGTCAGGGTCTACTGCAATCCGATGAGGTGCGGATAACTTAACCCAAACACGACCATTTTGAACTAACTCTAAGAGATCTCCTAGATCCGGTTGATCAACACCTAATTCAGCTTGCGCGCGGCAAAAATGGTCTACTACGATCGGTACGGATATTTGCTGTATGACAACCTTCAGGGCAGCTAATAGCTTTAAATTCGTATATAACTGAATATGCCAACCTAATTCTTGAACTTGCTCTGCAGCTTTAAATAGCTCTTGTTGAGCAAACTCTGGGTCTTGAATACCACTCGTTTCTAAATTTAAGCGTATCCCCCGAATCCCCATTGCATGCATCTCTTGTAACTGACTTTGCCCTATGTCGCGATCAATCACAGCAATACCCCGCGCATTAGAACCAATTTTTTGCAAAGCATCAAGCGTACATGAATTATCACTTCCATAAGGACTAGGATGAACAATAACTACCCGCTGGATCCCTAGAATCTGGTGTAGCTCTAACAAATCCGTAACAGAGGCATTACCTGGCGTATATTGCCGATTCGGCGAAAATAAAAATTGCTCGGCTGGGCCAAATACATGAGTATGACAATCACAGGCGAAGTCGGGCATTTGAAAATCCAAGAGCTCATGCGTGACTCCGTGAATCGTCCGATTTCTCATAATTGAATATCACTCACTTGTTTAGCTTTAGCAGTGCAAGCACCTAATAAAAAAGCGAGATCAGTCCCAGTTGAAACATAACGCGCACCAAGTTTGACAAACTCTGCAACTAAGTCGGGTCTTGAAGATAAACCACCAACACCACAATGCTTACCGTACTTACGCGCCGCGGTAATTGCCTGCTCAAAGGCTGCCCGCACTCTGGGATGATCATACTGACCAGCAATTCCCATATCTGCTGTTAAATCATTCGTCCCAATTAAAACCATGTCTACCCCTTCTACCGCCATGATTTCATCGGCATGCTCAAGGCCAGCAACGTCCTCAAATTGCACAATAACCATCGTTGCATCGTTTAACACTGGATATGCTTCATGCGCTGGAAATGCCCGGTATTCAAGATGTGGCATACCACCAGCGGCAGATCGATTACCAAGCGGGGCAAATTTGGCCGCTGCCACCACCGCCCGTGCTTCCTGCGCAGATGAAATATGCGGTGCAATAACCCCTAATGCACCCGCATCTAAAACCCGAGAAATCCACTCAGGACTATTCGCCGGTACTCGAACGAATGGCGCAATACCTATTTGCATTGCAGCCAAACAAATTTGTCCAGTCGTGTCTAAGGATAAACTGCTGTGCTCCATATCCACGTATATCGAATCAAATCCTGCCGTTTTCGCAATCCTAGCAATCTCAATACCCCGGCACAGGCGTACTGTCAAGGAAGAAACTACCTCATTCTTCGCTAACTTTTCTCGAACATTATTTTTTAAAATTTCTCTGGCGCTCTTTTGCATCATTCCTCTTTCATGATTAAAACGATTAAACAACGCGATTCGTTGCCGGTAAGCCAGCTAAGACATCAATCACCTGCTTCGCAACTTGCAAGGAACTTCTCTCTTGAGTATCAACAGTCCCCCCTGCAGCATGCGGCGTAGTTACAACATTTGGTAACGACAATAAAGGATAGTCGGCCGGCGGTGGCTCAACCGCAAAAACATCTAAACCAGCACCAAACAAATGACCACTTTGTAAGGCGTCAAATAAGGCCTGCTCATCAATCAGCCCGCCCCTAGAAACATTGATTAAGACTGCATTTTTTTTCATGATCGCTAATGCCGCTCGATCAATTAAGTTTTTAGTCTGCTCATTTAAAGGCAGATGCAATGTCACTAAATCAGAAACGGCTAATAACTCATTTAAGGAGTTGACGCGCTGATGGGGTAAGCCTAACCATTGATCATCTGTGGCATACGGGTCATATGCAATGATGCGCGCGTCAAATGCACCAAACCACTTACGTGCCACTCGCGTTCCAATATTACCCATACCAACTACACCAACAGTCTTACCGTGCATCTCAATGCCTAAATGCGCTGGACGAACAATCTCCTCACCCGCTCTTAACATGCGGTCAAATCGGGTAATCCGCCGCGTTACAGACAAGGCTAGTGCAAAAGCCATTTCTGCCACTGCTTCACTATTAACCCCAGGTGTTCGACATACCGCAATACCGCATTCCTTGGCAGTTGCAATATCAATCGTCTCAAAACCAACACCTTGCTTACAAATAATCTGCACATGCTTGGCGCGGCGAATTTGTTCAGCGGTAATGGGAGTCATCCGAACCATCACCCCATCGGCCGCCTCTGGCCAGTTCGCTATAGCTGGATCAGGCCAACAAACCACTTCTGCATGTTCTTTTGCTAGGGCAATCCCAGCCTCGTAAAACGCGTCTAATATATAAATTTTCTTATTCATGAAAAATTTGAGTTGATCCCCTATTTTTTATTTTTACGACCCGTCATAACTATATGTGTAATAAATGACACCTATATTCCCATCATAATATAATTTTAAATAAGTAGATTCCAAGCTAGAAGTCTTGCAACAGATTCAAAGCAATACCTGTATTTTGTTCTATACCGCCCCACATCCTCAGCCAGACTGAGAGTATCCTCATCAAACTAATTTATCCCAGCAAACCCAACAGAACACTGCGCTTAGGCTTTTATTCAATCAAATTGATTACAATAGAAATTGAATGCTGATTTGAGTGCTGAGTTTGAGTTGACTTTTCAGGATCCCATGTCTTTTTAAGTTCTACTCAGCTGGTGAAAATAGTTTAAGGGAAAAATCTTGATTCAAGTACAACCTGTAATTTTATGTGGCGGTTCTGGTACGCGACTTTGGCCTTTATCTCGCGTTGGATTTCCAAAACAGTTTCTTGTATTAAGCGGTAATACCAGCTTATTCCAACAGGCTATCTCCCGACTTCAAGGGCTAAGCCATCCCACCATTGAACTTCACTGCCCTCTAGTCATTACGAATGAAGAGCATCGCTTTTTAGCACTTCATCAAGCCCAAGAATTAGAACAGAAGGATATTGTCCCCATAGCAAATCTAGGGGCAAAGCAGACTGCTGCCAAATACTTGTTAGAACCAACTGGCAGAAATACTGCGCCAGCCCTCACCTTGGCAGCTCTGCAAGCCTTGGAATCAGGGCTTGACCCGATTCTGATTGTGACGCCAGCTGACCAAACAATTCAAAATGAACCGGCTTTTACCAAAGCCTTACAGCAAGCCGTGCAAGCAGCATCGAAGGACGCAATTATCATTCTTGGGGCAACTGCCCACCACCCGCAAACTGCCTACGGCTATATACAAGCACAAGGTTTACCCGGCGAATTCGGTGCCTATCAGGTACAAAAATTTACAGAAAAACCCAATGAAACGCAAGCTAAGGAATATTTAGCAACCGGTGAATATTCCTGGAATTGCGGAATTTTTGTATTAAAGGCTAGTCTTTGGATAAAAGCACTACAGATCTTTAGACCAGATATCCTAAAAGCTACTCAGGTCAGCTGGAGCCAAAAAGAAGTCGATCTACAAAATCATTTTATTCGACCAAATCCGCAAGCATTTTTAGAGATTCCTAGTGAGTCGATCGATTACGCTGTCATGGAAAAATGTCCAAACTCCAGCATACCGATTCAAATGATTCCTCTGGATGTGGGCTGGAGTGATTTAGGTAGTTGGGATGCTGTTTGGGCAGTTGGCCAGCCAGATTCGAACGGTAATGTCGTGCATGGTGATGTAGTTACAACGCAAACTAGTAATACCCTGGTCTATGCCAATCAAAGACTAGTCAGTACTGTTGGCGTCCATGATTTAATTGTAGTTGAAACAGCCGATGCTGTTTTAGTAGCGGATCAATCAAAAAGCCAAGATGTCAAAGAAATCGTCCAGCAACTAGCGAAAATGCAACGAACCGAACAAACCACCCACCGTAAAGTCTATCGACCTTGGGGTTGGTATGACAGCATTGATTCTGGTCCACATTTTCAAGTAAAAAGAATTTGTGTAAACCCTGGAGCGAAATTAAGCTTACAGTTACATCACCACCGAGCAGAACACTGGATTGTGATCCAGGGTCAAGCTGAGGTAACGAATGGTGCTGAAGTCATGACTCTCAATGAAAACCAAAGTACCTATATCCCTCAGGGTGTCAAGCATCGCCTGGCTAACCATGGCGCAACTCCACTCGAAATTATTGAGGTTCAATCAGGTAGTTACTTAGGGGAAGATGATATTGTTCGGTTTGAGGATCATTACGGCAGAAGTTAACCATGCTAATTGGGGAGTATGATAATTTGTCCTTTGTCCTTCGCCCTTCGCCCTTTACCTTCTACCCTCTACCCTCTAAATAGCAACCCTCTCTCCCAAGATACAATACAAATAAATTATTGGAGTAAAAAACGACTCAAAGAATAGATTCTCTAGAAGGCTCCCATTATGGCTCCCATTGAGACCCACATTAAGACCCCCATTACGACCCCAGCAACTCTTTTATAAAACGGCACTAGAACACCCATTCACCGAAAGCTCTTCTCATGAATTACGATACGCAATTCCCTAGCTTAAAAAATACAGTGAGTGCACAAGAGTGGCAAGCCCGCGTGCAATTAGCAGCTTGCTATCGACTGATTGATTATTACGGGATGTCCGATCTAATCTATAACCACATTACAGCAAGCATCCCAGGTACAGATCATTTTCTAATCAACTTATACGGTCTGCTTTATAAAGAAATAACTGCCTCAAGCCTTGTAAAGATTGATCTAGCTGGTAATATCATCACAACACCAAAAACTGATTACGGGATTAATAAATCAGGGTATGTGATCCACGGGGCCATTCATGAAGCCAGAGCAGACGTACAATGTGTCATTCATACGCATACTCGCGCTGGTATGGCTGTATCGACCATGCAATGTGGTCTTCTGCCCCTAACCCAAACTTCCATGCGTTTTGTCGGTCATATTGGCTACCACCAATTTCAAGGACCAGCCATCGATCTTGCTGAACGAGCCAGTCTTGTTCATGACCTTGGTCCGCATGACGCAATGATTCTCTATAACCATGGCCTTTTAACCTGCGGCGCAACGATTGAACAAGCTTTTAACACCATGTACCAATTAGAGTTGTCTTGCCGCTCACAAGTCGATGCAATGGCTGCAAGAACAGAGTTAATGATTCCTGCAGATAGCGTACTTGCGCATACAGCCAACCTGTATCAACCTGGTACCAGAAGGCCCTACGGCGTTTTAGAGTGGCCTGCTATGCTACGCCTACTCGAGGCGGTCGATAAAAATTCTGGTTTTGTGCATTACGATAGCTAATAAAATACTTGCCTAGATCCGCTTAAACCACCACAGAGACAACAGTAAAGCCGCTAGCATCAAAAAAGCAGCTCCGCCAGCAAATAAAACTGACACTTCAGTCTCTTTGGTCTCTAGCCGAAACTTTGCCGACAAATGCTCATAAATTTGCTGCAGATCTTGACCATTACTTGCTCTGAAAAATTCTCCTTGAGTAATCTTTGCTATTCCTTGAAGTGCCTCTTCATCAACCCGAGCATAAAACGAATAACCTTCGTACCCAGGAATAAAACCATTAGGCGTTCCAAAAGCAACGGTATAGACTTTAACGCCCCGCTCAGCAACTCGCCTAGCAGCTTCAAGCGGATCTGGCCCAGTCGTTCTTCGCCCATCTGAAAGTAAAACAATTGCACCCGAACTATATGATCCAGCTGGCACAGGTTTAAATGGAACAACTGTTTTTTTTGCCTCAAGTGGCGCACTATTACTACTGGATCCTCTCGTAAAACTCTCACCATAAATGGCCGACTCTAAATTAATGCCAGCATCTGGCATTAAAGTCGCTAGAGCGAGTAATAATCCACTACCAGTCGCAGTCCCACGTTGTAATTGAAAACGATCAATCGCTTCAACTAAATCTGTGCGCGATTCCGAAACCGCTTGCACTACTTGGGCAGTTCCTGCAAATGAAACAATCCCAACCCGAATATCTACGGGTAATTCACGAATAAATTCTTTCACAGCAGCTTGAGCCGCCTTAATTCGATTAGGCTCGACATCCTCCGCAAGCATACTGCGCGAGACATCTACGGCCATCACCAAAGTCATGTAGTCCGCTGGTAAGGTAACTGTCGCCGTTGGTCTAGCTAAACCAATGATCCCAACTGTAATCGCCATCAAGATGAGTACAGGAGGAATATGCCGCCGATACCGAGTGCGCCAGCTAACTGCTCCACGCACAATTTGTAAGCTAGAAAATTGCACCGCATAAGAGCGCCGTCGACTCAAGATCCAAATATAAAGGATGATGAGTAGCGGTAAACTAAGTAAAGCCCAAAGAGCTTGAGACCAAATAAAGTGCATAAAAAATCATTAATATGACAATGATTACAATAGTACAACATCCTCAGTTGTGCTAATGTTTCATTATGAAAAAAATAACGCTTTATAGTAAACGACCATCCAACTCGGCACAAAATCCATTCGGGGTGGTTACACCCCAAGCCCCCCCAAGCGCACTTCAATCCATACTAGTTCGTTTTAGACAAACCGATCAATGGTTTTTCTTTGGACTCGGTATTGTTCTAACAAGCGTTCTGACAAGTGCCATCATCTTAACCATTCACCAGGGCTTTTTTCCGTCTACTAAATTAACGCAAGCGGATATTGACCAAGCCGTTCTGCATACTTTACAAACCAAAGATCTCCCCTCCCGTTCTGCAAAAGCTGCTCAAATGATCTTACCCTCAGTAGTTCGTATACAAGGATATGGCATCGATCCCGACCGCCCCAAAGATGGTGAGAAGGAAATCTCGACAGGAACCGGCGTTGTCATTATGGAAGATGGCACGATATTAACCAATTTACATGTAACCCAAGGAGCATCGAAATTAATAGTAACTTTCTTTGACGGTTCAAAATCGCCAGCGATCGTCACCGCCGTCCAAGCCAATAATGATTTGGCTGTTCTCAAACCAGAAAAAATTCCAGATGACCTACCACCAGCGACACTAGGCACTTCTAACCAAATAGTCGCGGGTGATGAAGTCGTCGTCGTAGGCTTCCCATTTGGCATCGGCCCGTCTGTCTCTGCAGGTGTTGTTTCGGGCCTAAATAGAGAGTTTCAGGGTAAGGACGGCCCTTTAATGCGGGGCTTAATTCAATTTGATGCAGCTGCAAACCCGGGTAACTCTGGAGGACCACTCATTAATTTATCCGGCGAAGTCATCGGCATTGTCACCGCCATACTCAACCCTACTTCCGCCAAAACTTTTATCGGTATCGGCTTTGCAGCAACTATCGAAAGTGCTGGATCAGCCGTAGGAATCCCCCCTTTTTAATTTTTAAGGAACCCATTTATGTCAGACAACATAGCAAATTGGTCAGGCCACCATACTCCGAAAATGCTCCAAAATAATAGCGAATTAATGCAACGGCTACTTTATGAAGTCAAGCGGGTAGTGGTCGGTCAGGACCTTTTCTTGGAGCGTGTTCTCGTCGCTATCTTAGCGCAAGGTCATATTCTCATTGAGGGCGTGCCAGGGCTTGCGAAAACACTTACGGTGAACTCTCTGGCAAAAGTAATCCAGGGTAAATTTCAACGAATTCAGTTTACGCCCGATCTTCTGCCAGCCGATTTGATCGGAACACGGGTTTATAACCAACGTACCAGCGAGTTTAGTACCGTCCTAGGTCCAGTTTTCGCAAATCTGCTACTCGCTGATGAAATCAACCGCGCCCCCGCCAAAGTTCAAAGCGCTTTGCTAGAGGTCATGCAAGAACGCCAAGTCACGATTGCAGGACAAACCCATCAAGTGCCTAAACCCTTTTTAGTACTAGCAACTCAAAATCCGATCGAAACCGAAGGAACATACCCGCTACCCGAGGCCCAAGTCGACCGCTTCATGATGAAAGTGCTCGTCAGCTATCCAAGTGAAAACGAAGAATTTGTAATTGTTCAACGGCAAATTGGGCCACTGATTGAACTCGCTAGCATCATGAATACGGAACAGTTATCAGCTATTCAGCTAGCCTGTAAAGCCGGTTACGTGGATCCAGCGCTCATTCAATATGCCGTCAAAATCGTCGCAGCGACGCGTTATCCCGAACAATTTGGACTCGAAAGTATTGCCCCCTTCATCAGTTTTGGGGCAAGTCCACGCGGCACAATTAATCTCATCGAAGGAGCTCGCGCCCTCGCATTTCTCAAAGGTCGTCCCTATGTCCTACCCCAAGATATTAAAGATCTAGCCATAGATGTTCTGAGGCATCGGATTGTACTGTCCTATGAGGCGATCTCACTTGGAAAAACCACCGATGACCTCATACATCTCCTACTCGCTACCATTCCAACGCCAAGTCAACCCCTCCAGTAATATGCTCAAGCGCCTTACCAAGCTATTTAAGCCTAAACTAGTTATTCTGGAGAATGAGAACAAACGTTTAAATCCAGAAGACTTTTTACGTCAACTCGAATGGACCACACTTCGAAAGCTCGATGGTCAGTTACAAGGCGATTACCGCACCTGGTTTAAAGGCTCTGGACTCGAGTTAGCCGATCTGCGCGAATACCAAACCCATGATGATGTCCGTCATATCGATTGGAATGTTACCGCTAGAATGCAAACGCCCTATGTTCGCGAGCATCAAGAAGACCGAGAAATGACTACCTGGTTCTTAATCGATCTCTCGCGTTCCCTCAATTTTGGCTCGGCAGAACACACCAAAAAAAATCTTGCGAGTAGTTTTACTGGCATCTTTGCACGCCTGATGACTCGTCGAGGCAATCGTGTAGGGGCAATACTATTTACTGGCGCAGCAGCAAAAATTGATGCCCTATTACCTGCCAAAACTGGTAAAGCACATGTCTTACAAATACTCGATCTTTTACTCAATACCCATGCCTTAACAAATAGTCCAGCAACCGACCTGAAGGTGTTGCTGCAAAGCGCCCAAGCATTGCTCAAAAAACGCTCGACCATTTTTGTGATTTCGGATTTTATTAGCCAACCAGATTGGGAGAAATCTCTCGGGGAACTCAACAAATCGCATGATGTAGTTGCCGTGCGTTTATGCGACCCACTAGAGACTCAACTAAAAAATATTGGACTTTTCATTATGGAAGATTCTGAAACAGGCGAACAAATGATGATCGATACAAATGACCCTTTTTTTCAGAAAAAATATGCGCAACTAACCGAAGAGCATGCCAATTACCTTACCAAAACATTTCAAAATACAGGCACCGACTGTATAGAATTGTATACCGATGAACCAATCCACGAGTCTATTTTACGATTTAGCGAATTGCGTAAACGCCAATCTCAACGTCGGCCACCGAATCACTTTGCGGCTATTTAATCAGCTCCTTTATGTTAGGCTTTGATTCTCTATCAATCCAGTGGCCATATGCCTTTTGGGTATTTTTATTACTACCAATCTGCGGACTGATCTATTGGCGGATGTTTCAACCAGCAAAGTGGCTATCGAATCAAGGCAGTATCTACAAAAATGCCAAACGTTGGCAATACGCCCATGCGTTCTTCATTTTTGTTGGATTATGCTGTCTATTTTTTGCTCTAACACGACCACGCGCAATTCTTTATATCCCCAGTCGATTAGATACCATCATGCTTGCAATTGATACCTCAGGTAGTATGCGCGCAGATGATATCAAACCAAGCCGTATCGATGCCGCAATTTCAGCAATCAAAGACTTTATCAATGCCCAACCCCCACAAGTACGAATTGGAATTGTAACTATAGCAAGCACCGCCGCATTACGCCAAGCCCCAACTACCGAGCGCTTAGATTTATTACAAGCACTAGAAAATATTCCCTTACAACCTGGCTCAGCTCTAGGCAGTGGAATCGTCATCGCCCTAGCAAACTTATTACCCGGCTCAGGTATTGATGCAGAAAAAATAATTACCGAAGCCGATGGTGGAACCAAAACGAGTCCCAGCACTCAACCGCTTGGAAAATCCAACCAAATTAATCTAGAACCAGGCTCCAATCGATCCATGGCGATTGTGCTGATTACCGACGGGCAAAGTAATATGGGACCTGACGTATTGAAAATGGCTGAATTAGCCGCTAATCATGGTGTCAAAATACATACTGTTGGCGTTGGCACAGAAGAAGGAACAGTCATCAAATCACAAGGTATATCCATGCGAGTACGCCTAGACGAAACCTTACTCAAAAAAATTGCGAATGCTACGCAAGGGGAATATTACAAGGCAACAAGTAATACAGAACTCAAACGAATTTATGAATCATTAGGTTTAACTATTCGTTTTGAAAAGCAACAGTTGACTGAAATTACTTCACCAGTCATGGCACTTGGCCTGCTATGCATCCTCTTAGGATGCCTACTCTCACTGCACAGATTTGGTAGAGTCGTTTAAAAGAATCAAAAAAAATAGCCCCATCAAGGGGCTATTTGTATCAAACACCTTTAACTTGAAAACTTATTTAAGAATAATTGGATTGATTGGAGAGCCAACACCACCAGTAATTGGGAGGGGTGGCGCACAAAATAAGAATTCATAAACCTGATCTTCTTGACAATCATCAGCAAGTTCTTTGAGATTAAAAATCTCACCCATCGTAATACCAACCATCGGAATCACGATCCAGTGCCAAGGTTGACTAACCCCAGCGACCTCATTGGGACGCACTTCACAACCCCAAGTATCTGTGCAGATTGCGGCGATTTTTTTATCTTGAATCCATTTGGCTGTTTCAAAGCGCAACCCGGGAGCATCGCCAGCTGCGTAGGAATCCCAATCGCCTCTTGCTAAACGCTCTTCCATTTGACCAGTTCGCACAATCACAAAGTCACCCTCTTTGATTTCTACACCTTGCGCTTTGGCACAATCATCTAAATCTTGATTACTAATGCCATAACCATCCGCTAAAAAATCCCCCCCCTTAAAACGGGCAACATCCAATAAAATCCCTCGACCAATCATCTTGGCACGGGTTTTTTCAATGCCATTTTTCTTCGCACCGGTTGAATCAACTAAAGCGGCACTGTAACCATTCCACATATGATCGCCATAAAAAATATGTGCTAAAGCATCCCACTGAGTACCACACTGGAGCGGCATCGAAACCATATCATCAGCATAGCGTATGCCACCAGCATCTTGATTCCCAGAAATCGCATCTGTCCCAGTTGCAAGCATTGTGTGAATGGGGTTAAATCGATTACCCCAACCGGTCGTTTGCGGACCATGAAAATTAAAATCCAGTCCTAATGAAATTGACTTACCCTTTTTCACTAACTTTGCCGCCTCAATCAATTGCTTTGGTGTAATGTAATTGAGAGTACCAATTTCATCATCTGGCCCCCACTTTCCCCAATTACAGGCATCTTTAGCCATCTTCTCAATATCTGCTTTAGTCAGATCACGGGCAATTTGATTATTCGGTACAGCCTTCATTCCAGCTGCAGTCGTCTTATTTGTCATTCATGCTCTCCTAGGTTTCTAAATCATTTTTAATCAACTAACTTATTTAATCTACATTCTTGTAGGCTAAATCATAACTGCATTTTAAGAATTTCTCATTGCTTGATCACTTTTTTTACGGCTGAGCAATTTGGATCAATGATTCAGTAACTAATGCCGATACTACGGCCGACACTCCAGCTACACTTCGGAAAAACTAGGGTTTATACTGATTCTTTTATTAATCAATTGATCAAAAATATCGGATACATAATTTTTTTGAATGGCTCTTTTTAAGAAGTCGTATCGATCAAATTTGACAACGTATTACCTTATAAATAAAAAAATTGTTCAACAAACACTTGTCGAACACAAAGATTTGTGGAGGAGATGCTTTTTTTAGGGTTTTTACTTCTAAGATGCCCTGCTCTTGTTGATGTTTGAATTAAAGAAAGGTTTTACCCATGACTGCATTACAAAAGAAGATTATTGTGACTTGCGCTGTGACCGGATCAATTCATACTCCAACGATGTCACCATATCTGCCAATTACTCCAAAAGAAATTGAAGATGCGGCCGTGGGAGCTGCAGAAGCAGGCGCTGCCATCGTTCATCTACATGCACGTAATCCTGATAATGGCCTGCCAGACCAAACTCCAGAAGCATTTATGAAGTTTTTACCGCAAATTAAAGCCCGCTCAAACGTAGTAATTAACTTAACCTCTGGTGGCTCACCAACGATGTCTGTCGAAGATCGACTGCAACCTGCCCTTCGCCTCAAACCCGAAGTAGCATCGCTCAATATGGGCTCTATGAATTTCGGCCTCTACCCGATGCTCAAACGGTATAAGGAATTTAAATATGATTGGGAAGCCCCATACCTCGCAGGTTCTGAGGACCGTATTTTCAAAAACACCTTTGGTGATATTCGCTACATACTCGAGTCGTGCTCAGAAAATGAAACGCGTTTTGAAATCGAATGCTACGATATTAGCCACCTTTATGTAGCCGCACATTTTGTCGATCGCGGACTTCTCAAAGGTCCACTCCTGATTCAGTCGGTCTTTGGTTTACTCGGTGGAATTGGCCCGCACCCAGAAGATGTCATGATGATGAAACGCACCGCTGATCGCCTCTTTGGAGATCAATACTACTGGTCCGTTCTTGGTGCCGGCAGAAACCAAATGCCAATCGCAGCCATGTCTGCAGCAATGAACTCGAATGTTCGAGTAGGTCTTGAGGATTCTTTGTGGGACGGCCCTGGAACACTCTCGAAGACCAATGCGGATCAAGTTAAACGCATCGTAAGTATATTACATGCCTTAAACCTAGAACCGGCAACGCCTGACGAAGCCCGCGTCATGTTAAAACTGAAAGGCAGTGCAAAAGTCAATTTCTAAAAAAGTCCTTGGGGTAGTTAAACACACACAAAATAGCACACATAGTTACGGTACTTATTTAATTTATTGACTCTAACGAGGATTCAGATAAAGGATGACGTAATGGGTAATTTACAAAAAATACGCTGCTTTTTACTTCAATCGATGGAATTTTTCGTGTTGTTTACTACCCTACTTTTTTTTATACCCATCACGAAAGCTTAAGTGAAATCATGATGGGTAATACCTATTTAAAAAGCAGCTTTATAACCTGCGTTAACTAATTCAATAGCGATGTTCCGAACGCCTCTATTACTGATATGCCTTAGCTTTTTACTAGGACACATAGCGCTTAGCAACGCTCAAGAATGGCCAAGCAGAACCATTAGCTTGATCGTTACCTACCCGCCCGGTGGCACAGCCGATTTAATGGCAAGAACGATCGCCGGCCCCTTGGGAAAAATCTTAGGTAGTTCTGTGATTGTTGAAAATAGACCCGGAGCAACCGGGCAAATAGCGGCTAGTTATGTGGCTAAAAGTCAAGCCGATGGCTATACCATCATGCTCGATGCCTCTTCGTATTCGGTGAATCCAGCGCTTTTTCCCAAACTCCCCTATGACCCCAATAAAGCCTTTAAAACGCTTGCTGTTCTTGCGCAATACCCAAATGTACTCTTAGTGAACCCGAATTTTGCTGCAAAGTCTGCCAAAGATCTCGTGGTTATAGCCAAAAATAAACCCAATACGATTTCCTACGCATCTTCTGGCAATGGCTCAGCTCAACACTTGGCTGGAGCTTTATTTGAACTACAAACTGGTATAGAAATGCAGCATATCCCCTACAAGGGTGGTGGGCCTGCCCTCAATGACGTCATTGCTGGGCAAGTTCCCATTTTTTTTGGTAGCGTTGCATCGACCAAACAATTTGTCGATTCTGGAAAACTCAATGCTCTGGCCGTAACCAGCCGAAAAAGAGCGTCTTCAATGCCAAGCGTGCCAACCATGACCGAAGCGGGTATCGTAAGCTATGAAGTCTATGAATGGAATGCCCTCTTCGCACCCGCTGCAACGCCAAATACAATCCTTCAAAAACTAACAGAGGGGATTAGCAAAGTTACCCAGTCGGCGGAGTTTGTCGAAAAGGTTAATTCTTTAGGGGGTGAAGTTTTTCAAGGGAACGCCGAAGTAGCGGATGTCTTTATCAAAACTCAAATGACGCAATGGGCAAAACTGATTAAGAGTGGCAAGATTACAGTAGATTAATCTGGCTACCCTAGAAATAGCGAATAAGGCTAATCAAGCGCCTCGGGTTTCTTGCTTCAAGTCTTTTTTTATTGAAGTTCGTTATTGAAGTTCCTCTAGGGATATCGAAACGCGATGTAATTTTTGACAGAGCTCAAGAAGTACCATTGCTCGGTAATCACTACTTATTCTTAAGAATTCAACCGTCTGCCCTTTGAATGGTCCTGACTTGACTACTAACTTTCACCAGCTTTAAAAAGGGATTCTTGATGCTCACTGGAAAAATAGTTGATATCCTCAATAACACTATCGGGAACTTTGGCATAGCTATCCCCAAATCGAACCATATTTGAAACGCCCAAAGTTGAGCGGACCGGCCCCCAATTATCAGTGCTTGAATTGAGCTGAACAAATAGATACCGTGGAAAGAGCGGTTCTAGCAATTGAATTTTTTTACCTTGCTTAATTTTCTCTATTTTAACTTTAGGCAAATAACAATTATATTGCTGATAAACCAAGTTCTCATAGGCTCTATCCTCTTCCCGAGGTTTTGACATGACCAAATACCAATTCATAATAAAACGTTCTTTATACTTAAGTAGAGAAAAAAGTTTTCTCTAGATCTCGAATAACTAAAAAAAACATACAACTTTTAAATCCTTTTAGATCAATTCCCAATAAAGATTATATTTGTAATAATTTACCACACGATTACTACACACGCGCTGATGCAACGATATATAAAATTTTATACTTAAATTCATAATAATCACTCTTTATGACCAAAGAGGATTTTACGCATCTCAACGACCCCAAAACGAGACTCTAAAGCACTATAAAATAAATAATGGACAACAATTAACCCGTAAATAAAGGCAATACTTGCAATTACTTTTGGATCACCATGACCAAAATGCTGTAATGCTTCAAAGAAATTTTCACGATGTAACAGCCCTTCAAAACCCTTTTCAACAAAACCCATGAAAATTAAAAAAGCTGTGTAAATCAAAGAATGCTTGATTAAAGGATATAACAATGGTTGACCACTTTCAATCCGCATGGGGAATAATAATTCAGCAGTAATTAAAAACTTTGCCACAATCAAGGCCCGTATGACAGCAAACGAAAATGAATAAATAATTTCAGTCGGCTCTACACCACTTTGAATTAAAGACATTTTAGTAATTAAGCTAATCGAGAAAAACCAAATCGCGAAATAAATACTGACTGCCAAAAACTTTTTCGCTTCATGAAATAAGCCTTGCTTAATTTTATCGAAACGCGTCATTTGTGTGCCTGGGTTACTAGTCATTTCTTTTCCTTCTCAATAAGTTGGACCGGACCGCCTAATGCTAAGTAAACATTGATGCGCTGTACTAAGATCTCTAATTTACTCTGCTCTAATTTGGATAAAGCTCCTAAAACGGTAGCTTTTTGTTGCTCAATCGCACGACCATCAATACGACCTATTTTCTGCTCTTTTTCAAGACTAGATAACTGCAATACTTGTATAGCATACGCTTTTTCAAGTTCTGCAGATCGTACTCGCCAATTCTTTTCTAATAACAGGGCAGTTTCAACCTCATTAAAAGCGGCTAGCCCTATTTTGGCATAATTTGCATAAGCTAAATCCATTTCAGCTTCACGCATTTTAACCTTTTGATCCAAAGCTCCCGCAGTAAACAGTGGAACATCTAAACCAATTCCAAGGCTCGGATTAGCAGCACTCGTCGATAAAACAAATACGCTACTCTTAATTAAACCAAAACCAGCTGATAAGCTAATCTTGGGAAGACGCGCAGTTTTGGCTTCATCAATATTTAAACGCGCCGCATCTAAACGAAGAGCCGCTGCCAAAATATCAGGCCGACGCTCCAAAAGTTCAGAGGGTAGGCCTTTGGCATAGGCATTCGGTATGCCAGGTAAAGCCTGGCTTTTCAAAGCCGTACCTACTGGATATCTCCCCACTAACATATCCAACGCCATTAAGGTCTTTTGATAAGAAGTTCGGGCGTTTTCAACCGCCTCTTGCGCTAATGCTAAGTTAGCCTGCGCCATCTGTACCTCATTGCGTGAGGCTATACCAATCTTCTGACGGTGCTTGACATATTGCAATAAGGCCACAGAGGATTGAGCAATATCTTGCGCAATCAACAGTTGCATCGATAAACTACGCGCTGTCCAAAGTGTTTTGGTTAAATTAGCAATTAATGATAATTGAGCACTTTCCTGCTCGAACACGATGGCTTGCGCACTTTTTCTAGCGCTCTCGTTTTGAGCCCTGACCCGTCCCCATAAATCAACTTCCCAGCCTGCACCAACATAAAACCCAGATGTACCGCTGCCGCCAAGACCTAATTTCGCACCTTCTTTTGCCGTGGCACCAACACTTGGATAAAAAGAGGAATTGATGGCTTGCACCATCGCCTCAGACTGCTCAATACGCGCAGCGAAAGCGCGCATATCGGGACTACTGCCTAAGGCCTCATGTATTAACGTTTTTAGCTCAGGATCTTGTAACTGCTCTAACCAATCAGTCGGAGTTTGCGGCACAAAACCGGAATCATCCCCTACAAATTTAGGGGGTATTAGTACTCCAGATAGCGCCTTTTGAACTATTTCCTCATGCAACAAAGGCTGAGAGGTCGAGCATGACAACAATAAGACTGTACTCAAAAAAATACTCGCCCGTTTCATATTCGAGAATAAAACGCGCATCAGCATCAGGAACCTAGCCCTTTGGAATAATATAATACAACTTACTGCTGACTCGAACCATGGTTTTCCGAATCAGATGCAAAGGCTTTAAGTGCTCTGTATAAATTGCTCCATTACCTATAGCACCCGCAGCAATCAGTTCAGACTCATGTTTCTGGTGCATGATTAATTTGACTGGAAAACGATTGGGTACCGCTGGAATAACACCAGTATTTGGTAAATTCCCATTTGCATCGACTTGGCCCTGCGCTTGAGCCCAAATTACCGAGTCAACCGTCGCTTTAAAAATTTTACCCGGTTGCGTTGGGATATAGAACTCTGCCTCGTTACCAGGCACTACTTGATGTAGTTCATTTTGATGAAACAGCATATACACCTGTGGCTCGTCCTCGACAAAACTCATCACCGCGCGCATAGGTATTGAAGTAACCATCACACCTGGGCGCAACTGCACATTGATAACAGTGCCATCGCTAGGTGCCACCACCATCGTTTGCCCTAGTTCCCATGAAGCATTATCAAATTGTGCTTTGAGCTCCTCTAAATCTGCCCGGGCTTTTTCCAAGTCAAAGCGGTTACCAGCCCCAGACTCCAGTAAAGCAGAAAATTCAGCGACGCGTTTTTTAGCTAATTTGATTTTAGGACGCAAACCAGCCAACACATATTCGTACTGGGTCGGGTCCACCTTAAATAATAAATCACCTTTTTTTACACGCTGATTCGTCTTAACTGCCACCTCGACAACACGCCCCTTCACCTGGGGAACAATCGGCACTTCATAGCGCGTTACACGCACATCGCTACTAGTCGGAGCAAACACATTTAAGAGTAAGACCATCACAACAATAGCAACCACTGGAAAAGTGACGACTGGAATAATCGTATAGATTTTCCATGGCAATAAGCGCCAACGAATAAATATTAACCAGGTAATGAGTGCGTAACCTGCTAATAAAAGACTAATCATGGCCTACCTGGTTAGTCTCGGACTTGACCTTCGGATGCAATTTAACTAAGCCGTCTTGTGGGTCATAAACCACCTCGTGCACCACTGGCTTCATATGCGCCCAAACAAAAGCTATTGGCCATAAAAATCCACCAAAAATACCAGACACCCGGCAAAGGGCCTGAATCGCGTCACGTTGTGGGTGCTTTCTTTTTTTGGCAATGGTATCTGGCAAATAATGCACCAACCAATATACGGTAATGCCAATAAATGGCACCCCGCCAATGACGCACCAAGAAAGAAAATCGGCCAACTCATCCTCCGCATCGCTGGCATACGCATTACCTACTAAACCAACCAAGAACAGTAGCGTAAAAAATTGCATCGTCTTCAATCTTGTCATCTAGAGCCTCAAATCACTTTCCATTACATTTTTAGAAAAACCGTCTAATTTTAACCACGAACTACTGCAACCCTTTCAAAGGCATAGCCATACTAAGGCGGATGTTCAGCTGATTATTGAACCAAACCCGCAGCAACAAATAGCCCGCAAACACTCAAAAGACCAATAACCCAAGCAATAGTCCTGTAAGTGGCTAAGTTTCGTAAATAACAATACAAAAAAGCGACTCGGGCGAGGATGTATATAGTCGCCAAACTATCAATTTGGGTCGTAGGAACTTGCAAATGGGTCGCGACCAAGACAGCAGAGGCGAACAATGGAAAAGATTCAAAACTATTTGCCTGAGCGGCATTGGCGCGAGCTCGAAAACCAGTCTGCTGGGCCAACCAGTCGCGGGGATAGTCATTGTCAAAGTCTTTAAAGCCCCATTTAGCAAACATGGCCCCCAAATATGGCAATAAACCTGCAATCAAAATACACCAAAAGGCCCAAGTCATCTGATTTTTCTCCTCTGTATAAATGTTTCATGTACAGTAAAACATCAATTATTAAACGGCAAAATTTACAATTTTGTTAAGGTTTGCAAATATCAGGGGTTTATATGCAATTTCATCAAGCTATTCATACTTGTTTTATCAAATACGCTAATTTTAATGGCCGAGCATCCCGCTCAGAGTATTGGTGGTTCTTTTTATTTGTTATTTTAGTCAATCTAGCCGCCGGTACCTTCATCGAACAACAAGGAGCTATTACGGGCATCATTACCCTCGCACTCTTTTTGCCGAACTTGGCCGTGCAAGTTCGTCGCTTGCACGATATTAATCGATCTGGCTGGTGGATACTCATCATCGCAGTACCACTGATTGGCGCCATCATCATGATTTATTGGACTATCAAAACGGGCTCACCTACTACAAATCAATATGGCGAGTACCCCGGTACAGAATTTGATACCTGAATTCTTGAAAAATTCTAATTCCCTAACCTAACTGGGCTTACAATAGAAGAGGATGCTTCAGACTATGCTGTATTGCCTCGACCAAGTAATCAACAATACCAAGATCTAAGCCATTCACCATATTGATATTTTCAGGAGAAAAAGATGTTAGAAGCTTATCGTGCCCATGTTGCTGAACGCGCTGCCTTGGGTATCCCACCAGTTCCACTATCACCACAACAAACTACCGCTTTAGTCGAATTACTCAAAAACCCACCGTCTGGTGAAGAAGCCGCCCTCGTTGAAATGATTACCTACCGTGTGCCAGCAGGGGTTGATGACGCCGCCAAAATCAAAGCTGAATTCTTAGCAAAAATTACTACCGGCCAAGAAAAATCCTCCTTACTTAGCCCAATCAAAGCCACTGAATTACTTGGAACAATGCTAGGTGGTTACAACATTAAACCGCTGATTGATTTACTCAATGAACCGAGCTGTGCACCAACTGCTGCAGCTGCACTGAAAAAAACTTTATTGATGTTTGATTTCTTTCATGATGTTCAAGAGTTATCCGAAAAAGGGAATGCCTATGCGAAAGAAGTCCTAGAAAGCTGGGCGAATGCTGAATGGTTTACTAGTCGACCAGAAGTTCCTAAAAGCTTATTTGTAACGATCTTTAAGGTTACCGGAGAAACCAATACCGATGACCTCTCCCCAGCACCAGATGCTTGGAGCCGCCCAGATATTCCACTCCACGCCTTAGCGATGCTTAAAAATCCTCGGCCTGGCATCCATGCCGACGAGGCTGGCCAAAGAGGTCCTCTCAAACAAATTGAGGAACTGAAGAAAAAAGGCCACTTGATCGCCTATGTAGGCGACGTTGTCGGGACAGGATCCTCGCGTAAATCAGCCACCAATTCCGTTCTTTGGTATACCGGGCAGGATATTCCTTTTGTCCCGAACAAACGCTTTGGGGGCGTTTGTATGGGTGCAAAAATTGCCCCGATCTTTTTTAATACGATGGAAGATGCTGGTGCACTGCCTATTGAGCTCGATGTTAACCACATGGAAATGGGTGATGTGATTGAACTTCGACCATTTGAAGGCAAAGCTCTCAAAGACGGTAAAGAAATCACTCGTTTTACCATGCGCTCTGAAGTTATTTTTGATGAAGTCCGTGCGGGTGGACGTATTCCACTGATTATCGGCCGTGGCCTAACTATGAAAGCGCGTAAAGCTCTTGGACTGCCAGCCTCAACCGTCTTTCGCTTACCCCAAGCCCCGATCGAAAGTAAAAAAGGCTTTACTCTGGCCCAAAAAGTTGTTGGCCGAGCTTGTGGCTTTCCAGAAGGTCAAGGAGTTCGCCCAGGTACCTATTGTGAGCCACATATGAGCACCATTGGCTCACAGGACACAACCGGACCAATGACTCGAGATGAACTCAAAGACTTAGCGTGCTTAGGTTTTTCAGCTGATCTAGTGATGCAATCTTTTTGCCATACAGCAGCCTACCCAAAACTCGTTGATATCAAAACCCATCGTGAATTACCGACTTTCATGACCAATCGTGGTGGCGTCTCCCTACGCCCTGGTGATGGCATCATCCATAGCTGGATGAACCGCTTCTTAATGCCAGATACGGTCGGTACTGGGGGCGATAGTCACACACGCTTCCCAATTGGCATCTCATTCCCAGCAGGCTCTGGCCTAGTCGCTTTTGGTGCTGCGACTGGTGTGATGCCACTCGATATGCCGGAATCTGTTTTAGTCCGGTTTAAAGGGGAAATGCAACCTGGCGTGACTCTGCGCGACTTAGTCAATGCCATTCCTTTATATGCCATTAAACAAGGCCACTTAACGGTTGAGAAAAAAGGCAAGAAAAACGTTTTCTCTGGAAAAATTTTGGAAATTGAAGGCCTGCCAGATCTCAAAGTCGAACAAGCCTTCGAATTATCGGATGCCTCTGCCGAGCGTTCTGCAGGCGGCTGTACGGTCTACCTCAATAAAGAGCCAATCATTGAATATATCCGCTCAAATATCACCCTCATGAAGTGGATGATTGCCAATGACTACGAAGATAAAAGGACTTTAGGCCGTCGTATTAAAGCCATGGAAAGTTGGATCGCTAAGCCAGAACTCCTCAAGGCCGACCCAGATGCTGAATATGCCACAGTCATTGAAATTGATTTGGCAGAAATCAAGGAGCCAATTATGGCCTGTCCAAATGACCCAGATGACGTCAAATTTCTCTCCGAAGTTGCAGGTAATAAAATCGACGAAGTCTTTATCGGCTCCTGTATGACTAATATTGGCCATTTCCGCGCCGCTAGCAAAATTTTGGAAGGGCGTGATGATTTACCAACGCGCTTATGGGTCGCCCCACCAACCAAAATGGATGCGATGATTTTGTCGGAAGAAGGCTATTACAGCAGCTTTGGTAAAACTGGCGCGCGGATGGAAATGCCTGGCTGTTCACTCTGTATGGGTAACCAAGCACAAATTCGCAAAGGTTCAACCGCCGTTTCGACCTCGACGAGAAACTTCCCAAACCGCCTAGGTATCGATACAAAAGTGTATTTAGCTTCCGCTGAACTAGCGGCAGTCTGCGCCTTACTTGGCAGAATCCCAACGCCTGCAGAGTATCTCGAAAAACACCATATTTTAATTAGTCAATCGAGCGAGATCTATCGCTATATGAACTTTGATCAAATTAGTGAATTTAAAGATTTAGCAGATGGCGTAACCGTCTAAATTATTGTCTTACACCGTTTGAACGACCCCCGAGTACTCCAATACTCGGGGGTTTGTTTTTTTCATCGTCGTCTCAATTTGACATATTAATCTTGGCCGCATTGGCTTCTTTTTTGCTATGGTAAAGCAGTTGATTTAATTGTTTTTATCAAATTAAGAATCTATTATATACTGTATATATAAACAGTATTAATACTCAATAAGCGCCATGATAAAAACTCTCGACCCAACACCATTCGCTCGCCTATTTAGCTACGCGATTCCAGCAGGCTTTCCATCACCCGCTAGTGACTATATCGATCAACGACTCGACCTGAATCAATACTTAGGAATTCATCCAGAAGCGAGCTTTTTTTTACGCGTCCAAGGCGATTCGATGCAAGGTGCTGGTATTTATGACGGTGACCTACTAGTCGTAGACCGCTCGAAAAAGGCCAAATCAGGGCAAGTCGTTATTGCTGTCATTGATGGTGAATTTACTGTTAAACGATTCTACCAACAAGGTGGACAAACATGGTTACAAGCAGAAAATCCTCAATATGCCCCTATTATCTTATGTGAAGGTCAAGAATTAGAAATTTGGGGAGTTGTCTCACATGTCGTTCATAAACCATGAAAGCACTCCCCACGGATCGAGCCATCGCACTCGTTGACGGAAATAACTTTTATGTCTCCTGTGAACGCGTCTTTAACCCCAAATTAGAAGGGAAACCCATCGTTATTCTTTCGAATAACGATGGCTGTATCGTCTCCCGCAGCCAAGAAGCCCGCGCTCTTGGTATTCCAATGGGACTACCTTTTTTTGAGGCAAAACACTTTATCAAAAGCCATCAACTCCAATGGTTAAGCTCAAACTACACACTCTATGGCGATATGAGCGATCGCCTCATGCATGTTCTATCGGAGTTTGCAACGCAACAAGAAATCTACTCGATCGATGAATGTTTTTTAGATCTATCAGGACACCAAGCACCCCTCACTGCGTATGCTCAAGAAATCCGACAACGCGTCTTACAATACTTGCGACTCCCGACTTGCGTCGGTATCGGGCCTTCCAAAACACTGGCCAAACTAGCCAATCATATCGCTAAAAAAAATCCGCAATTTACTGGGGTATTTTCTTGGGAAGCCTGTCATCCCCAAGACCAAACCGATTGGCTAAAAAAAATTGCCGTCGATGAAGTCTGGGGCGTCGGACGCAAACTGTCCGCACAATTACATCAACTACAAATCCATACAGTCTACGACCTACAAAATGCCAATCCAGAGTTGATTCGACAACGATTTTCCGTGGTCCTAGCCAGAACAGTTTATGAACTCAATGGCATCTCCTGCCTACACATGAATGACCTCAAGAATATGCCAAGACAGCAACAAATCATCTCTAGCAAAAGCTTTGGGCAAGTCATTGAAAAAATTGAACTATTGCAAGAAGCAATCGCAAGTTATGTCTGCCGCGCAGCAGAAAAATTACGCCAGCAACAAAGTACCTGTCAATTGATCACCGTCTTTATTCGTACAAGCCCCTTTGCTAAAAATAGCCTACCGTATAAACCACAAATTACGATTCCTCTATCGATTGCTACAGCCGATAGCCGTCGACTTGTACAAGCAGCCCACTTTGGACTAAAACATATTTTCAGATCAGGCTATCGCTATCAAAAAGCAGGCATTATTTTGTCCGAACTCCAAGACCAAGCACAGCATCAAAATGATCTATTTAGCCAAGTCAACTTACAACAATCAACCCAAGTCATGCAAACGATGGACCTACTCAATCAACGGTATGGCGCTAATACCGTTACCCTAGCAAGTACCGGACTAATCGCTGGGAATGCACGCCACTGGCGCTTACGTGCTAATCAAAAAAGTCAGAATTTCACAACACGCTGGACTGAAATACCCTACGCTTTAGCAAACCTCCATGCATAATTTCACGGGCAATTTTGAAATAGTGAATAATATGTAGTACCAATCAATCAATTTATCCCTTGAAAGCAACTCATGAGCGCTCACTCTATTTCATTAGGTCGACCGAACAAACAGCTTCTTACGAATCAACTCCCAGGCATCATCACAGCTCTAAAGAAAACGTTAACGAACGCGTTCACTATCCCAGCCCTGAGCCTTTGCCTAATCATCAGTAGTGCCAATGTCTACGCCGGACCAAAGGTTTTATTTAAAACCACTAAAGGAGATTTTGTAGTTGAACTCGAACCAGAAAAAGCTCCAAAAACTGTCGAAAATTTTCTCAACTATGTCAATACAAATTTTTATACGGGTACCATTTTCCACCGGGTTATTAATGGCTTCATGATCCAAGGTGGGGGCTTTACTAAAGAATTACAAGAAAAACCAACTAAACCGCCTATTCCAAGCGAGTCACAAAATGGCCTCAAGAACGCAAAATATACGATTGCCATGGCTAGAACGAATAACCCAGATTCAGCAACCGCCCAGTTCTTTATTAATGTACGCGATAACGCGATGCTCGATTATCCTAGTCGTGATGGCTTTGGCTATACCGTTTTTGGAAAGGTCATCTCCGGTTTTGAAACTGTTGAAAATATAAAATTTGCGCCAACAACTGTCATGAACCGAATGGCCGATGTGCCTAGTGAACCCATTGTGATTCAGTCAGCAACTGTGCAAAAATAGTTCTTCGAAATCGATCGATCGACATTCCATATGAAATTTTGCTCCCTGTGTGGCCACTCTGTGCGCCAACAAATCCCAGAAAACGATAACCGCCAACGTTTCGTATGCCAACAGTGCGGAGAAATTCATTATCAAAACCCAAAAAATGTCGTCGGCACCATCCCGATGTGGGAAGATCAAATTATCTTATGTCGACGTGCTATAGAACCACGTCAGGGACTGTGGACTTTACCCGCCGGATTTTTGGAATTAAATGAAACAAGTGCGCAAGGTGCTTACCGCGAAACCTTAGAAGAAGCTGGAACAGACGTCGAAATTGGTAGCCTTTTTTCGATCGTTAACATTGCACATATAGGCCAAATCCACTGGTTTTACCTAGCCAATATGCCAAGTGCAAGCTTTAGTCCAGTGACTAGTGAAAGCCTCGAAGTGCGATTATTTCGTGAGTCGGAAATTCCTTGGAATGAACTCGCCTTTCTAACCGTGAAACTGACCCTAGAACATTTTTTCGCCGATCAAAAAAAGCAGGCGATAACGTTTGATCAAGTGATGCCTACTTATCTCATGAATATTAACCCCACACAACGCTCTACCGTATGACCGTAACCCCTTGGATTTTAGATGATGAGCCGTTGCCCTCACCCAAAAATGCTCCAAGTAATGACCCCAATATACCCAGTGGCCTCATCGCCCTGACTGAATCGATCAGTACGCAACGCCTGATTGAAGCCTATCGTCAGGGAATCTTTCCTTGGTATAGCAGACCAGGTCCAGTCATGTGGTGGTGTACCTCCCCTAGAATGGTGTTAGAAACATCCAAGTTTAAAGTCAGCCAAAGTTTAAAAAAAACTATCCGCGCTGTACTCCTTAACCCGTCTTGGGAAATCCGCGTCGATTGCGCCTTCAAAGAAGTGATACAAGCCTGCGCGAATAGCCCTCGCAACGGCGAAATCGGTGATACTTGGATTACCCCTGCAATCATTGAATACTATGGCGAACTCCACCAAATGGGTCTAGCCCATAGTGTAGAAACTTGGTATGACGGTCAATTAGTGGGTGGTTTATACGGCGTGAACCTGGGCAAAATGCTGTATGGTGAATCGATGTTTACCCGCGTTGATAATGCCTCAAAATTAGCCCTGGCAGCTTTGTGTGCTTGGTGCGTTCAGGTGGGGATTCGTTATATCGATTGCCAACAAGAAACAAGTCATTTAGCTTCCCTTGGCGCATCGCCCCTCCCGCAAGATTATTTTTTAAATTGGTTAGAAAGTCAGATCGATCTCCCCGCACCACTGTGGAATTGGGATAAAAGTGTTTTACTAGAGATACAATAAGATACTGCCCCTATTACTCATGACACATATCAAAGACTTTCCATTTAAATCGTTACAGTTTTATGCCACAGCACCCTATGCTTGTAGCTATCTTGATCAGCATGAAGCCCGCTCGCAAGTAGCAACTCCACCCCAACTCATACAAACGAAAGTCTATAGCGAACTGATCCAAGTCGGGTTTCGACGGAGTGGTCACTTTACCTACCGCCCCTACTGTGATCATTGTCAAGCCTGCATCGCCTCGCGCGTCGTTGTGAATGATTTTCGGCCAACGCGAAGCCAACAACGTACGATCCGAAAACACGCAGATTTAATTGCTCAAGTGACTCCACTGGAATTTAAGGATGAACATTTCGCACTCTACCAAGCATATCAAAATAGTCGTCATAGTAACCCGCTCGATGGCCAAGAGTTCGATTCGATCGAGGATGAAGAGGATCAATACCGGCAGTTTTTAATCCAATCACATATCGATTCGTTTCTCGTCGAGTTTCGCCAAAATGGTACTCTTCGCATGGTCAGCGTCATCGATATAGTCCAAAACGGGCTGTCATCGGTTTATACCTTTTATGACACTAGCCTTCCTCAAGCCAGCTTAGGAACTTTTGGGATTCTTTGGCAAATTCATGAGGCTAAAATACGAAAATTGCCTTATGTATACTTGGGCTACTATATTCAAGAAAGTAAAAAGATGTCCTACAAAATCAATTTCCAACCTCTCGAAGGTTTAATTGCAGGTCAATGGGGCCCCTTGATATCTTCGAACCCAATTAGTTCAGATCCTAAAATCATCTAACTCTGCATGAATTTATTTCCACTCCTTCGTCCACTGCTATTTCAATTGGACCCAGAAAAAGCGCACCACCTTGCTTTGCACTCCTTAAATTTCCTATATCAACGCGGCCTGCTTCGCTTCCTAGTCGGTAAAGTTCCCCAATTACCTACGACCCTATGCGGTATGCAACTTCCCAATCCAGTTGGCCTAGCCGCTGGACTCGATAAAGATGGGCGTTTTATCGATGCCTTAGCAACGCTAGGATTTGGCTTTTTAGAAATTGGTACAGTAACACCCCTGCCCCAAAGTGGCAATCCCAAACCGCGGATGTTCCGTCTACCTAAAACCTTTGGAATTATTAATCGGATGGGGTTTAATAATGATGGTGTGCAAGCTTGTGTCGAACGCGTAAAACGCTCTTCGTTTTACCAAAATGGTGGGGTGATTGGCCTGAACATTGGTAAAAATGCCCTGACCCCAATGGCTGATGCAAATAGCGATTATTTAATTTGTCTGCGAGCCGTTTATGAGGTGGCCTCCTATGTCACTATCAATATTTCTTCACCGAATACGAAGAATTTACGCCAACTTCAAAATAGCCAAGGACTCGAGAAACTACTGCTCGAACTCACCCAAGAAAGAACACTTCTGAGCGAGCAATACGGGAAAAAAATTCCCCTCTTTTTAAAAATTGCACCGGACTTAGAGCCTGGTCAAATCATCGAAATTGCGAATCTTCTTGAACGCTTTGAGATGGATGCGCTGATTGCAACCAACACCACCATTAGCCGGGAAAACGTTCAATCAGAAATCGATCACCACCAATCAGGAGGCCTCTCCGGCAAGCCCATCAAAGATTTATCGAACCACATTGTGACAACTTTTTATCGACTGCTAGAGGGCCGAACCCCAATCATTGGGGTTGGTGGAATTCATACCGGTACCGACGCACTCCAAAAGAAAAATTTTGGTGCAAAAGTGATTCAAATTTATAGTGGCTTGATTTATGAAGGCCCACAATTAATTAAAGACTGTATCAACGCTCTGAAACCTTGAAGTCGCCACTTACGTCCCTATAACCCTTGGATGTAATTGATTCTGACGTATTGATTGGCGCATTGATTGACGTATTGATTGACGCTATCATTAACGCCTTCATTAACTCTGTCAACTTCGCCCCCTACGTCCATGTAAATATTTCGCAACAATACCCATATTTCATGATGTGCAATTAAAAAAATTATCGCTACAATACCTAAATGACGACTAAAGACCAAACACGTGTGCCAGCAACAACAGGTAAGACCGCGATTCAAGTGATTGAACGGATGATGAATCTGCTTGATGTCTTAGCTACTTCAGATGATGCCTGTAGCTTAAAAATTCTCTCCGAAAAAACATCCTTACACCCTTCTACGGCTCACCGCATTTTGAATGATATGGTCGCCTGTCGCCTAGTTGATAGAAGCGAAGGAGGCTCTTATCGTTTAGGACTAAGGTTACTTGAATTAGGAACTCTAGTCAAAGCACGCCTATCCGTGCGTGACGCGGCTCAGTTGCCTATGCGGGCGCTGCATAAGTTAACGAATCAAACAGTTAATCTTTCTTTGCGTCAAGGAGACGAAATTATTTATATCGACCGCGCGTATAGTGAACGCTCAGGTATGCAAGTTGTGCGCGCCATCGGTGGGCGAGCCCCCTTACATCTAACTTCGGTTGGCAAGCTCTTTCTAGCTCAAGACGATACCCAAAAAGTCCGAACCTACGCCTCCCGTACAGGCCTTGCCGGACATACCAGAAATAGCATTACGCAAATCCAAGCTCTTGAAAAAGAGCTACAAGAGGTCCAAAAAAATGGTACCGCCAATGATGATGAAGAGCTTGAACTAGGGGTTAGTTGTATTGCTGCGGGTATCTATGATGACTCCAATACCATGGTGGCAGGACTCTCCATTAGCGCACCGACCGATCGAATCAACCGCGATTGGACTAAAGCCTTAGTTGACACAGCTTTACAAATTTCTCGTGGTATTGGTTATCAAGCCCCCCCTTAAAAATTGACGAATTCATACCATGCCCCAATTCCGAATCCTTTGCTCTACCGCACTCAAATCGTCTATACCTCAAATTACTAAGATCTGGGCCGAGCCTCTTGACATGTCGCCCCAAATTGACTTTGCAACCTCAATGGCAATGAAAGATCGCCTCAACAGCGGTGAAAAAAACGATCTCCTGATCATGACAGAAGATGGTATCCGGGAATTAGTTCAGCTTGGACTTCTAACCAGCCCAAGTCCGAGCTTTATCCAATGTGGGATTGGCGTAGCCATAGCGCCAAACCAACCCCCAGTTGCTATTGATACCTTGACTAACTTTATTCAAAGCTTGCGAGACACCCCCTCTATTACCTTCACTAGTAAAGGCGTTAGTGGGATCTACTTTGCAAAAGTACTGAACGATTTAGGTTTGACCCAGTTCATTACCCAAAAAGCCACCATCTTAGAGGGAGGCTTGGTTGCTACTCTGTTGCTCAACGGCAAAGCGGCGATGGCAGTTCAAATGATTAGTGAACTTCGGGCTGTCCCCTTGGCCCAATATTTAGGTCCACTCCCCCCTGAAATACAACACTGGACACGATTTAGCGCTGGGGTTTGTAGCGTGTCTACGCAGCCAATGCTGGCAAAAGAGTTTATGGTGTTTTTGAAGTCTGCAGTCGCCCAGTCGATCTTCTATGAAGCGGGTTTAGACGGCGTTAATTGTTTAAGCGGCGTGAATTGATCTTTAGCGCCAACAAACTACTTTGACTATCCATTCCACTGGCAGATCCAGGCCTTTGAACTTCAGTAAAACTTCACTGCAAAGACATTTGCACCTGAGGCAGTTTTCGGATCGGCCTTAATTCAGAAGCATCCTCCAACCAATCTTTGACCCGAACAGCATCCGCAAAACGCGATAAACTGCCGGCAGAATCCAAGAAAACCATAATCACAGGACGATTTTTAACCGTTGCTTGCATGACCAAACAGCGCCCCGCCTCCGAAATATAACCGGTCTTTTGTAAACCAATCTCCATATCGCCAGAGCGTACTAAGCGGTTACTGCTGATAAACTCTTGCGCGCGATTATTCACAAGTAACTTATGATTCGTGGCTGTTGAATATTCCCGAATCAGTGGGTACTGATAAGCTGCGTTCACTAAGATAGCTAAGTCCTCAGCACTGGCCACGTTTTTACTCGTTAGACCTGTCGGATCCTCAAAATTAGAATGCAACATACCAATATCTCTTGCTTTACGATTGAGATCACTCATAAAGTTAGTAATCCCACCAGGATAATTGCGACCCAAAGTGTACGCGGCTCTATTTTCTGAGGACATCAAAGCTAACAACAAAGCTTCTCTTCTACTTAAATCCGCCCCCTTCGCTAACCTAGAGTTTCGGTAAATTGCCGCATCTTCCGCATTAATCTCTAAAATCTCATCTAAAGGTAACTGCGCATCTAAAACTGTCATAGCAGTTAAGAGCTTCGTAATTGAAGCAATTGGTAAAACCGACTGCGGATTTTTTTCAAAGAGTACCTGCAACGTTTGCTGATCCACAATCATCGCGACACTAGATTTTAAATTTAATTCGTCAACGTGCTTACCTAAACCTAATGAGGTCCCCTGCGAGACTCTTGCCGGAGAATTCCCTACTGCAGCTTTTTTAGGGACGACGGTAGTTCGTACTTGTTTGGGATTTTTTGGCTTTTTTGTTTTATCTGCCCTCTTAGCAGCTCCTACCTCACGTGTAGTCTTTTGTTTATTAACCTGTTTGTTGTCACTGCGCTGCTTCGGTGAACTAGCCCTCGAATCTGAGTCATCAGACTTGGCATAGAGAGCTGGCGATAATGCGATTCCAAAACTTACGAAAATACTTAAAATTAAATTTTTATTCATGCGCAAAGAAAAGTTAGATGAACAGCACCCATTATTTTAATACCTTAATCAAAACGCCTTAAGAAATTGAACGAAATCGTTTGATTGACGATCAAAACACCTAGCATGGTCAGTAAAGTACCAAAGCCAACTAAGATCGTTAACGGCTCATTAAATAAAATCCACCCCATAATGGCTGTGGTCGGCGGAGTGAGATACATCAAACTGCTAACTTTGGTGGCATTACCCCTACGAATCAGAATAAATAATAAGCTCATCGCGCCAATCGAAATCCCCACGATACCCCAAACTAAAGCACCAATTAACTCCAAGACCCACTCAACTTCTCGTGTCTCAAAAAGAAAAGCTCCAATCGTTGCTAACCCAAGGCTAGTTATAAACTGAATTAACGAACCGGTTCGCAAGTCAAACTGGGCACAATATTTTTTCTGATAAATCGTCCCTACCGTGATGGATAACAAACCAGTGATGTTAAAAAAGATGGTCTGTGCATTGACCCCAGCTATATTAATTTGTGCATACAAAACTAAAAATACGCCAAATAATCCTAAAAACAATCCTTGCCATTGCGATCTGGTGATTTTTTCAGCTAACAAAGAAACAAACACGGCAGTTAATATCGGTTGTAAACCAACGATTAATGCTGTTAAGCCCACCGGCATGCCATGTCGAATCGCAATCCAAACCCCCGCTAAATAACCGAATTGTATTAATACTCCTGCAATTGCTAGGTGAACTATCTGACTTTTAGAGGGCCAGGGTGCCTTAAACCACAAAATGCAGGGCAGCAAAATAAGAATCACTCCAAAAAATCGAATCGCTAAAAAGGTCAAGGGCTCTGCATGGGGCATACCATAGCGAGCAATAATAAAACCCGTACTCCAAATCAGTATGAATAACGGTGACATCCAAATAGCATTATTTTTTACCATTGATAAGTAATTGCTTTTTGGATTGTTTGGGCATGTATGGCAACTGTTTGAGTGATGTCTCGACCATACCCCCCCGCCATGGCAATAGCAATGGGTAAATGTCGCGATCTAGCCCATTCAAATACAATTTGATCACGTTGTAATAATCCGTCCATGGTCAAGTCTAAACGACCTAAACGATCTCCACCAAATGGATCTGCACCAGCCAAATAAATAATCAGGTCTGGACTAAATAACCTCTCCAATTGATATAAACCACTCGCTAAGGCTTCTAAATACAGTGCATCGGAGCAACCGTCCATCAAACCAATATCTAAGTCACTCGACTCTTTACGAAATGGAAAGTTCTTCTCACCATGTATCGAAAAAGTAAAGATGGATGGATCATTTTGTAATATAGCCGCTGTGCCGTTACCTTGATGGACGTCTAAATCAACGATTGCCACCTGTAGACAACGCGTAAACTTCTCGCCAAATTCCTGCTGCATCACTCGGGCGGCTATCGCCGCATCATTAAAAACACAAAAACCACTGCCCTTATTGGCATAAGCATGGTGCGTCCCGCCAGCTAAATTAGCAGAGATACCTGCTTCTAAAGCTACTCTGGCCGCTGCAATCGTCGCACCAGCTGATCGACTCGATCGAATAACCATCTCCGGACTCCATGGGAAACCAATTTCGCGTTGCTCAGCAGGACTCATAGCCCCAGCAAACACCCGAGATACATAATCCGCATCATGGGCCAGTAAAATCTGCTCCAAGCTTGCTAAAGGCGCTTCTACCAGTTCTACACCATCAAATTTACTCACACGCTCTCGCAATAAACGATACTTTTGCATCGGAAAGCGGTGGCCAACGGGTAAGGGAAGCACAAATTGATCTGCATAAAATGCTTTAAACATTCCTATATTGTAGTATCGGGGTAATTACTCTTCAAATTGTCAAATTTGCCTGTTACACTGCAATTAATTAAGTAACAGCCCTTCTTTCGTATCCACAAAGTTTTTTGAACCTTTTAAACCAACCTAAAATTTTACCGCCTAACCTGATTGGACCGAATGAATTTAGAGCATCATCATGTTTTTAAAACACCAAACACCTAGCTATCAATTGATAAAGAACAAAATGAAGCACTACCAATTGATCAACTTATTTTTTCAATCGATGTAACAGAAGGAATCAATCATCATGACACCAGAACAAATTAGTGCAGCCAATAAAGCTAATATGGAAACCTTAGCGAACCTGAGCCGAAAAGCCTTTGAGGGTGTAGAAAAACTTATGGAGCTCAATATTCAAGTAGCGAAAACAATGATGAGTGAACAAGTAGAACACATGAAGTCCTGTGCTTCAGCTAAAGATGCTCAAGACCTCATGGCCATGCAAGCAAAATTTGTTAAGCCTTTTTCAGAAAAAATAGTTTCGTATAGCCGACATCTCAAAGATATCTCCACAGAAACGCAAACTGCTTTGAGCGCAATTAATCAGGAAGAAATTAAAAACCATTCCGAAAAATTAAAGACCCTCATCAGTGATATGACTGCGACTGCACCAAACACTCCGGATGCCATGAAAAATCTCATGAAACAGGCTGTCGCTAATGCCACCACCGTCTTTGAATCCAGTCAAAAAGCTATGAAACAGGCCGTTGACATGACTACGCATCAAACGGAAACTCTCACGAAGTCCGCGATGCAAGCCAGTGAAAAAATTCTCAAAAAAGCGACTAAATAATTGATCTGAGGTTCTACTCGGCGACTGCCGTTACTGGCTTTACCAAGTGACTTGCCTGCAAAGCAAGACTTCTAGCTTCGCCGGTATTTTCTGCAATAGCTAAAGCAACTCCCATGCGGCGCTTAATAAATGATTCAGGCTTGCCAAACAGCCTTAAGGAAACTCCGGGTAAATGCAGAGCCTGTGCAACCCCAGTAAATCCAATCCCCGTTGCTTCTATACCGCCATAAATTACCGCACTTGCACCTGGTGTTCGTAAACGCGTATTGATTGGTAAGCCCAAAATAGCCCTAGCATGTAATTCAAATTCACTTTGTTCCTGACTTACCAGGGTCACTAACCCCGTATCATGCGGCCTAGGACTCACTTCAGAAAACCAGACTTCGTCACCCTGCACAAATAATTCAACGCCAAAGATACCGCGACCACCAAGTTGATCAGTGACTTTTTTAGCAATCCATTGTGCGCGTTCAAGGGCTACCTGACTCATGCCCATCGGTTGCCAACTCTCGACATAATCGCCATGCTTTTGAACATGACCAATGGGCTCACAAAAAGATGTTTGAATACTTCCATCCTGCTTTAACGATCTGACTGTTAATAACGTGATCTCATAATCAAAATCAATCATGCCCTCAACAATCACTCGCCCAGCATTAACCCGCCCACCACTTGCTGCACTCGCCCAGGCCAAAGCAATATCTTCTGGCCCCAGTAATTTCGATTGCCCCTTGCCAGAGGATGACATCACTGGCTTAACAAAGCATGGGTAACCAATTCCCCGAGGAATGGCAGCAGATAGTTCATCAAGACTACTGGCAAAATGATAGGGCGATGTGGGTAAACCTAATTCTTCTGCAGCCAGTCGACGAATCCCCTCACGATTCATCGTCAACCAAGCTGCCCGCGCGGTAGGTATAACCTCGACCACACCCTCGGCTTCTAACTCCATGAGGGTAAGCGTGGCGATCGCTTCAATCTCTGGCACGATTAAATGCGGTTTTTCTTGCTTCACTAAATCGCGAATAGCTTGGCCATTTGTCATATCAATCACATAAGACCGATGGGCAACTTGCTGTCCAGGCGCATTTGGATACCGATCAACCGCGATGACTTCTATACCTAAGCGCTGTAACTCAATAATTACCTCCTTACCGAGTTCTCCGCTACCAAGCATCATGACGCGAATAGCTGAGCTCGATAGGGGTGTACCGATGATTGGGAATCTAGGAAAAGTGGTCATGCAATGTCCATCTCAATAAGGCTTAAACTGTAATAGGGATTCCAACTTCAATAGGGACTAGAACTTCAGTAAGTACTAGGACTTCACCAACTCAAATCCCTGGTGATAAAAATCTAGTTATTTTTTACGCTGGGCAGGTAAATCAGTACAACTGCCGTGTGCAACTTCCGCGGCTAAACCAATCGATTCGCCTAAAGTTGGATGAGGATGGATTGTTTTACCAATATCCACCATATCCGCACCCATCTCGATGGCTAAACAAACTTCACCAATTAAATCACCCGCATTGGTACCAACAATTCCACCGCCAATAATACGATGCGTCTTTTCATCAAACAATAATTTCGTAAATCCTTCACTGCGACCATTCGCAATTGCACGGCCGCTAGCAGCCCATGGGAAAAGACCTTTTTGATAAGCCACTCCCTGCTCTTTACATTGCTCTTCTGTCAAACCAGCCCAAGCAACTTCAGGGTCGGTATAAGCCACTGATGGTATTTGTTGCACGTCAAAGTAGGACTTTTGGCCACTCGCTGCCTCAGCCGCCACATGCCCCTCATGGACCGCTTTATGCGCTAGCATCGGTTGACCCACTAGATCACCAATGGCAAAAATATTGGACACATTGGTTCGCATCTGCTGGTCAACCGAAATAAACCCCCGATCATCTACCTGCACACCAGCTAAATGCGCACCAATTTTTTTACCATTAGGTACCCGCCCTACGGCAACCAATATTAAGTCATAACATTGCGCCTTAGATGGCGCTTTCTGGCCCTCAAAAGTAATCCAAATACCATCTTTTTTAGCTTGGACATCAACCGCCTTCGTCTGTAACATCACCTGTTCAAAACGGTGACTATTCATCTTCTCCCAGACTTTAACTAAGTCACGATCTGCCCCAGTCATCAGGCTGTCCGATAATTCAACAATATCAATCTTGGCACCTAAAGCACTATAGACCGTCGCCATCTCTAAACCAATAATGCCACCACCAATGACTAGCATCCGTTTGGGGATGTTCTTTAACTCTAAAGCACCTGTACTATCCACAATCCGCGGGTCAACTGGCAAGTTAGGCAAAATCACTGGTTGACTACCGGCAGCAATAATAACTTGCTCAAATCGAATCACTTCTTTTTGCCCAGTCAACTCCCAGCTCGTGCCAGTGGTTGTCTGCAGTTCAAGATGGTGGGCATCTAAAAAGCTGCCCACGCCGCGTAGTGTTCTGACTTTTCGCGCTTTTGCCATACCAGCTAAACCAGTCGTTAATTGACTAATGACCTGTTCTTTATGATTTCGCAAAGCTGTCAAGTCAATCGTTGGATCACCATAACGAATTCCGTGGGCAGCCATCGATTGCACCTCTTGCATCACTGCAGCGGTGTGCAGGAGTGCTTTAGAAGGAATACATCCAACATTAAGACAAACCCCACCCAAAGTAGCGTATCGTTCAATCAGGATCGTATCCATGCCTAAATCAGCTCCCCGAAAGGCAGCACTATAACCACCAGGCCCAGCACCTAGAACTAATAACGCACAAGTATGATCAACCTGACCCTGATAAGTCATAACTACCGTGGAGGCTTTTAATGCGGTTGGGGTGGCCTGCACTTGGGGCAAGGACTGCGGGGTTGCTACCGGCGGAACACCTGAGGGACTTGCCTCTGGTTGAGCAGGGGCCATAGTGGACGAAGTGTCGGTCTCTAACATCAGGATGACTGAACCAATGCTTAACTGATCACCAACCGCCACCTCTATGGAAACAACTTTACCAGCCACATCACTAGGCACTTCCATCGTGGCTTTATCTGATTCTAAAACAACTAAAGCCTGTTCTTTTGCGATCACATCACCGGGTTTGACTAAAATCTCAATTACCGGAATGTCCGTGAAATCACCCATATTGGGAACTTTGATTGCCAAAATCGTCATCCCAGCCCCCTATAAAACAACGCGACGGAAATCCGTCAGTAATTCAGCAATATACGCATTAAACCGAGTCGCATAAGCGCCGTCAATGACCCGATGATCAGCCGTTAAGGATAACGGACAAATTAACCGAGGAATAAAATTTGTACCGTCCCAGACTGGCTTCATAGCAGCCTTACTAACCCCTAAAATTGCTACCTCGGGAGCATTAATGATCGGCGCAAAATAAGTGCTGCCAAGACCACCAACAGAAGAAATTGTAAAACAAGCACCTTGCATTTGATCAGGCTTTAGCTTGCCGTCACGAGCCAACTTGGCTAATTCAGAAGTCTCACGCGCAATCTCTAAAATACCCTTTTGGTCAACATCACGAATCACCGGGACGACTAATCCATTCGGGGTATCGGCAGCAAAACCTAAATGGAAGTACTGCTTCAAAATTAATTGATCACCATCTAAGGAGCTATTGAATTCTGGGAATTTTTTTAAAGCACTGACAGATGCTTTCAGTAAAAACGCTAGTAAAGTAACTTTTATACCCAACTTGTCATTGGCCTTATTCGTTTGTACCCGAAATTCTTCTAGCAAAGTAATGTCGGCATCTTCGTGATACGTCACCGCTGGTATCATCACCCAATTACGCGCCAAATTAGCTGCTGAAATCTTTTGTATTCTTGTTAATGGGCGAGTTTGAGTTGCGCCAAATTTATTAAAATCTATTTTTGGCCAAGGCAATAAATTCAAGCCATTACTAGCAACATTGGTAACTGGACTAGAAGATGCTTGATTTGGGCTCGTTAAAATTTGCTTAATATAAGATTGCACATCCTCTTGGGTAATCCGACCTTTTGGACCTGTGCCCTGAACCTTATTAATCGACGCACCTAATTCCCGAGCATATTTACGAACCGATGGACTAGCATGGCTTAAACTCGCGGAAGAATTGTCTAGAGGCGTATTTTCATGAGCTGAGGATGCTAAAGCATTGGTCTGTAATGCAGGTATCGGCGCAGCAGGACTGGAATTTGAAGCGTTTGAAGAGACTAAGGCAGGCAATATAACTGCTGGCGCGGATGGCGCCACTGGTACAGCAACCTTTGCCGGTGGGCTTTGAGATACAACTGATTGCGCAGGAACACGATCACTCGAACCGGGTTCTAAAACAAGCACCAAACTGCCTTGTGAAACTAAATCACCAATTTTTAATTTTAGTTCCTGCACCACACCACTGACGGATGAAGGTATATCCATCGTCGCCTTATCCGACTCTAAGGTAATGATCGATTGTTCTTTCTCAACCAAATCCCCAACCCGCACATGAATTTCAATCACCGGTATCTCTTTGTAATCGCCAATATCAGGCACTTTTACTTCAATGAATGTAGACATGCTAGGCTCCCTTAGACCGACATTGGATTAGGCTTGGTAATATCTAAACCATATTTTTTAATCGCTTGGGCCACAACTTTCGTCTCAATTTGTCCAAGATCAGCTAAAGACTTGAGGGCAGTAATTGTTACCCAATGACGATCAACCTCAAAGAAATGGCGTAAATTCTCTCGCGTATCAGATCGACCAAAACCATCTGTTCCTAGGACCATGTATGTCCGACCCAACTGCTGAATCGCCGGCCGAATTTGCTCGGCAAATAACCGCACATAATCCGTCGCTGCGATCACCGGCCCATTAAATTGAACCAAACACTCCTCGACATGCGACTTCTTTGGCTTGCTAGTAGGGTTGAGCAAATTAGTCCGATTGACCCGATGGATATCACGACTGAGCTCGGTAAAACTTGGACAACTCCACAAATCCGAAGCAACACCCCAGTCATCTTGAAGTAATTGCGCAGCTGCCATGACCTCTCTAAAAATAGTACCACTACCAAGCAACTGAACCCGTAATGGAGCTTTGGCTGAGCCAACCGAATCTAAGTGATACATGCCCTTTAAAATATTCTTTTCGCTCCCCTTTGGCATGGCCGGATGAGCGTAATTTTCATTCATGAGGGTAATGTAATAGTAGATATCTTCCTGATCCGTCATCATGCGACGCATCCCATCTTGAATCACTACCGCCAACTCAAAAGCAAAGGTCGGATCATAACTAACACAATTAGGAATCGCACCACTCCATAAATGACTATGGCCATCCTCATGCTGCAAACCCTCACCATTGAGCGTGGTTCTACCAGCTGTGCCGCCTAACAAAAATCCCCGCGAGCGCATATCGCCTGCGGCCCAAGCCAAATCCCCAATGCGTTGAAAACCAAACATGGAGTAAAAAATATAAAAAGGTAACATCGGCTCGCCATGCGTCGAGTAGGAAGTGGCTGCAGCAATCCAATCACACATCGCGCCAGCTTCATTAATACCCTCTTGTAGTATTTGCCCATGTTGATCTTCCTTGTAAAACATCAACTGGTCTTTGTCCTGTGGCTCATACAGCTGGCCGACATGACTCCAAATACCTAACTGCCTAAACATCCCTTCCATACCAAAAGTTCTAGACTCGTCTGGAACAATTGGCACAACCCGTTGTCCAATGATCTTATCTTTTACGACCATGTTGAGTAAACGCACAAAAGCCATCGTCGTAGAAATTTCACGTCCCTCAACGGTTGCTTCTAAAAGGGGTTTAAAAATCTCTAAACTTGGCACCGGCAAAGACTTCGCATGCGTGCGGCGCTGGGGCAAATAACCACCTAGCTCCATCCGCCTGGCCCGCATGTAATCTAACTCAGGACTACCATCGGCAAATTTTAAATAAGGTAAAGACTCCAGTTGATCGTTTGGGATCGGTAACTGAAAACGATCTCTAAAAGCCCGCACATCCTCAATGTTCATTTTTTTCTGCTGATGCGCAATATTCATCGCTTCACCCGAAGCGCCCATGCCGTAACCCTTAATCGTTTTGGCTAGAATGAGGGTTGGTTGGCCCTTGTGGTGCACCGCCGAATGAAAGGCTGCAAATACTTTATGTGGGTCATGCCCACCCCGATTTAAATTCCATATATCATCGTCTGACCAGTCAGCCACCAGATTTTGTAACTCTGGCGTATTAAAGACGTGGGCTCTCACATACGCGCCATTCTTAGCCTTCATGGCCTGATACTCACCGTCGACAATCTCAGCCAGACGTTTCATCAACAAGCCCTTTTTGTCGCGTGCAAATAACGCGTCCCAATGCGTCCCCCAAACCACCTTGATGACATTCCAACCAGACCCTCTAAACTCTGTTTCTAATTCTTGAATAATGCTACCGTTGCCTCGCACAGGGCCATCTAGACGCTGTAAATTGCAGTTGATTACAAAAATTAAATTATCTAATTTTTCACGTCCAGCCATTCCAATCGCACCCAAGGACTCCGGCTCATCCGTTTCGCCATCCCCAAGAAATGCCCAAACCTTTCTACCCTCAGTCTGCGCAAACCCACGATCTTGCAAATAACGCATAAATCGCGCTTGATATATGGCCATGATCGGACCAAGACCCATTGAGACGGTCGGAAACTGCCAGAAATCCTTCATTAACCAAGGATGTGGGTAACTCGATATCCCTTTACCATCAACTTCTTGTCGGAAATGATTCAACTGCTCATCACTTAACCGCCCCAACATATACGCTCGAGCATAAATACCCGGGGCAGAATGACCCTGCACAAAAATCAAGTCTCCACCATGCTGCTCGGATGGCGCATGCCAAAAGTGGTTGTAACCTACATCATATAAGGTTGCGGCAGACTGAAAAGAAGAGATATGCCCACCCACATTCGTGTCCTGGTTCGCACGCAAAACCATCGCCATGGCATTCCAGCGTGTATACGAACGAATGCGATGCTCAATCTCCTGATCTCCCGGAATGCGGGCTTGGCGATCAACCGGAATAGTATTGATATAAGGCGTCTGGGCATGAAATGGCTGATCAACGCCATTGACCCGCGCAAACGATATTTGCTGATCAATTAAATAGGCAGCGCGTTCAGTCCCTTCGGTGGCGATCACGCCCGCCATGGCGTCCAACCACTCGCGTGTTTCAACCGGATCAAAATCAGCTAACTGATCGTGTGCTATGTCCGAGTTACCACTTTTTGGAAGTGCTGCCATATTGATCTCCTTTTATAAACACAATTAATTCTAAAAAGCTCAGAACAGATTGACAAGTTATTTTTCACATCTTGGCATGATTTTTTACATTATGAAACTTTATTCTATAAATTCTTAATAAATGTACTTAAATTACAAGGTTCAAGCAAAATAGTATTTATGTCAAGAAACCTACCCTTTCTGCCCAAGTCCATTCGACTCTGGTCGCGCTTAAACACCCAGAAGAAAAGCTCACAACAATCGATTGATTTTCTCTATACGCCGTTAATAGCAATCATCTTGTTTATGGCAACTATGTTCTTGATTCTCTGGATTCTGAATAATCAAGAAAAAGATCAGGCTGATCTAGCGCTCTTTCGAGAAGTTGCTTATGCCGAACAACGCATCCAAGTGAACTTTGAAGAGAATGAAGAAGAGTTTCAAATTTTTAGCAAATCATCGAATAGTCAAGAAAACAAAACAGCGCGACAATACGATCAACGCCTGAGCGAGCAACTCAATCGCCACCCAGAAATTCTTCAAATTCAATTGATTTCAGCCAATCAGTCTAAAACTGTCGCCATGCCAGTCATTACTGATAATGACTGGGCCCTAGAAACAAATAACCTCATTGAACTGAATGCAAATCTACAAAATACCCTCAAGGATGCAATTACCTCCTCGCGCAGCATTTATGGACCTTTAATCCAGTTAAATCCTAAAAGTAAAAACGAAAACGCGAACCGTGAACGGGCAATCGTGTTTTGGTATGTTCAGCCCACCACTAAATATTCCGGAGCAGATCAACATATTGCCGTTCTCTATTCATTACCCAAACTCATCAATCGCATCATTCCAAAAGAGCTCCAAAATAGACATCGCTTCTCCATCATCAACGATAAAGGCCAAGTTCTATATAGCGTAAATCAACGTAGCCTAGCAAAAGAACATGCCATTCATCAAATTAAATTATCCAAATTACCAGATAATTTAATCCTGCAAGGAGAAAGCTACCCCATTCCCAATAACCTAACTTATGCAATGCTTTTATGGTTAGTCGTTGGCCTTAGCTCGTATGTGATTTGGAGCTTTTGGTCGATCTGGTGGCAAATGAAAAAGCGGCAAGATATCGAACGAAACCTGATTAAAGAAACGAATTTTCGTCTAGCCATCGAAGAGTCCATGCCAGTCGGTCTGCGTGTGCATGACCTGGATGGAAAAATTAATTACGTCAATCCAGCTTTTTGCAAAATGGTCGGCTGGACCGCGCCTGAATTAATAGGTCGAATGCCCCCTTTTCCGTTCTGGTCTAGCGATGAAGAAATTTCAGCAAATAGTAGTAAATTAGAAACGGCGTTCAATTCAACATCCGGCTTACCAGAGACTATCGAAGCAACCATTACGACAAAGGAAGGAAAAAAAATTGCCGTTCGTAATTTTGTCTCCCCACTCCTCGATGCACGGAACCAACAAACTGGCTGGATTACTTCCCTCATCGATATCTCGGAGCCACGCAAAATTCGAGAGGAATTAGCCGCATCACAACAACGTTTCGTCACCGTACTGGAGGGACTTACTGCAGCAATCTCTGTAGTAAACCCAAAGACCGGTGAATTACTTTTTACGAATGATCTCTATCGAGAAATGTTTGATAACACCTCTCAAGCACACCAACTTTTGCTCGGTGATGAGGCCATGTCAAGTAGCAATATCGATAGTGAAGACGATAGCATAGATGGCTTCGCCGGCTTACCATCCTCAGTCCTCACACCCATCATCGGTGATTCAAGAGAAGTACAAATTATCGATAAACCGAATTGGTATGAGGTGCGGCGACGCTATATTCCATGGACCGATGGCCACCTCGCTCAACTGCTTATCACCATCGATATTACCGATCGACGAGCAACCGAAGATCGCCTGAGAACCCAAGAGGAACGCATCCAATTCTCTAGCCGACTGACTACCATGGGAGAAATGGCCTCCTCCATCGCGCATGAATTAAACCAACCACTAGCAGCTATTAATAATTATTGTATGGGTGCAATTAGTCGACTAAAGAATCGACACGACCTCCAACTCACCGAAGAAATCTTGCCGGCTATTGAAAAAGCAAGTGCGCAAGCCCTGCGCGCTGGCACAATCATTCAACGTATCCGTAACTTTGTAAAACGGAGTGCGCCACAAAGGCAGTCTTGTAAAATTCACCAAATTATCGAACAGTCTATCGAGCTTGCTGACATTGAAGCAAAACGCCAAGGCCTGTTAATTGAATTAATCATTACACCGAACCTGCCGGAATGTTTTGTCGATCCGATCTTGATCGAGCAAGTTTTAATTAATTTATTAAAAAATAGTATTGATAGTATGCGCATAGCAATCCCACGCCACTCCCGAGGCATCGCTAAACCGATTCAACTTAAAGCAGACATTGATTTTGACCAGTCTAGTCCCATGCTGCGTATCAAAATTATCGACTCTGGTGAGGGTATTCCAGCGCAATCCATGTCCCAAATTTATGAGCCTTTTTTTAGTACAAAGTATGAGGGTATGGGTATGGGCCTCAATATTTGTCGGTCAATCATCGAATCACATCAAGGGCGACTTTGGGGCGAAAATAACCTTCCAAAAATTGGGCAATTAGCAATTACGCCTAAAAATCTTGGCTGTACCTTTACGATTCTACTCCCGATTGAACACGTTGAACTACTCCCGTCGAGTGTTGATCAATTACCCGAAATCAGCTCTCAAAATTCTGCTTAAGGAAAGTTTTTTTTGAGTAATTTACAATTCGAGATACACTTTAAGAAATTCTATAAAGGTTAGCCAGATGAATGTTGCTCACACTGATAAAACACGTGAAATTATTTATGTTGTCGATGATGATGAAGCTGTCCGTGATTCGCTCAGCTGGCTCCTCGAAAGTAACGGTTATCTCGTTCGGTGCTATGCCAGTGCAGATCGTTTTTTACAAGCCGTTGTAGGGCCTGATCGAGATGTGACAGCTTGCGCTATTCTGGACGTACGTATGCCTGGGATGTCTGGTCTTGAACTACAAGAGCAATTACTTAGCCTGGCTATCCCCATGCCCATTTCATTTATCACTGGACACGGTGATGTCTCAATGGCGGTGACCACTATGAAAAAAGGCGCTATTGACTTTATTGAAAAACCTTTTAAAGAAAACGAACTCCAAGCTCTCGTCGAGAAAATGCTGGCCGTCGCTCGAGTAGCTTACAAAGACGCCTCGAATCAAAAAACAAATCAAGGCCTTCTTAATAAACTGACGGGACGTGAAAGACAAGTCTTGGAACGCATCGTCGCTGGTCGCCTCAATAAGCAAATCGCTGATGATCTAACTATTTCGATTAAAACTGTCGAAGCGCACCGAGCCAATATTATGGAAAAATTGAACGTCAGTACAGTTGCAGATCTCCTACGCCTTGCCCTTTCGGAAAAAAGTACCATTTAATATGCCTGCAAAATTATTAGATGGTAATCTTTTGGCTAAAAAAATTCGTACTGAAATAGCCGCAAATGCCATTATCCTCGCTGCTAAAGGGACTAAACCAGGTTTAGCAGTAATCCTAGTCGGTGAGAACCCTGCCAGCCAAATTTATGTCCGCAATAAAATTAAAGCCTGTCAGGACACAAATATCCACTCAGTTCTCATCCAACTCCCCCAAAACACCAGCCAAGCTGAACTACTTGGGCAAATTACAATATTGAATCAGGATCCCCAAATCCACGGGATTCTGGTGCAATTGCCCTTACCAAGTCATATAGACAGCCATAGCGTCATTGAGGCAATTCATCCTAAAAAGGATGTGGACGGTTTTCATGTTGCTAACGCCGGGGCCTTAATGACTGGTAAGCCACTTTTTAAACCCTGTACTCCCTATGGTTGTATGGCGCTGATAGAAAGTACCGATTACCCGATTCGAGGGGCGCGAGCAGTGATTATCGGGGCATCGAATATCGTTGGCAAACCCATGGCAATGCTCCTTCTACAAGCCGGCGCAACCGTGACTCTCTGTAATTCCAAAACAAGAGACCTGTCTTTCCATTCCAAAGAGGCAGATATCCTAGTTGTAGCGACAGGTAAGCCAAAAATGGTTTCGGCCCAAATGGTCAAACCCGGTGCAATTGTGATCGACGTGGGTATCAATCGCCTACCTGATGGAAAATTGTGCGGTGATGTCGATTTTGACGAAGTCAAATACGTCGCTAATTGGATTACACCAGTTCCAGGAGGCGTCGGCCCAATGACAATCACGATGCTTTTACAAAACACCCTCGAAGCTGCCCAACATCTCCACTTAAAGAATTAATTCATGCCGATAAATAACCCCTTGCTGGCCATGGGCCATGACTTGCCTGATTATTCGCAAATCAAGGCCGAACATATCGCACCAGCCATTTCAGTACTTCTCGAAGAAGCAACTACCGCCCTCAATCATGCTGCCAAGTTATCAGATCAGCCAACTTGGGAAAATTTAATTGCGCCTCTAGAACAAGCAAATGAGGCTCTAGGTCGGGCATGGGGAGTTGTTAACCACCTAACAAGCGTGGCCGATTATCCTGAATTAAGGGCCGAACATGCCAAAATGCTCCCCCAAGTAACCGCCTTTAGTAGCGCATTTAACCAAAATATCGCACTTTATGAACGGTATAAAACGCTTCAAAGCTCCTCGGCTTGGGATGCCCTTAGCACCGCCCAAAAAAAAGATATCGATAATACCCTCAGATCCTTTCGACTCGGGGGCGCAGAACTCTCGCCAACAGATAAACCGATTTTTGCAAAAATTGCTCAGGACTTAGCAAAGTATTGTAAAAATTATTCCGACCATATCCTAGACGCAACTGACCATTTCATTCATCTAGAAAAAGATGACTCGCATTTGCAGGGACTACCGCCCGAAGTACTAACCGCGGCCCAAGATCTCGCCTTAGAAAAAAAATTGAGCGGTTTTGCGTTTAGCCTACACTTTCCTTCTTACTTTCCAATCCAGCAACTCGCTGATCATCGCCCACTGCGCGAACTCATGTATAAAGCCTATGTCACCAGAGCCTCAGAATTAGGCCCAATCTATGGCTTAGGATCCAAGGCTTGGGATAATACCCAACTCATGCTGCAAATCTTGCAACTTCGCCAACAAGAAGCCCATCTTCTTGGACTGAAAAATTACGCCACACTGAGTATCGTTCCCAAAATGGCAAATACGGTCGAAGAAGTGAGCTCTTTTTTACAAGACTTTGGCCAACGTGCCAAAAAACCCGCCGAACAAGACCTTTTGCAACTGCAAGAATTTGCCCGCAAACACCTGCAACTCGACACGCTTGAACCTTGGGATATTACTTACGCCTCAGAAAAACTCAAACAAAAAACCTATCTTTTCTCAGAGCAAGAAGTCAAACAATACTTTCCTTTAGACCAAGTCCTCACAGGTCTTTTTCATGTCATTGAAACTGTCTTACAAGTAAAAATCGTAGCTACGAACCTACCCGTCTGGCACCCCGATGTGCAATCCTTTCAGGTTCAAAATCAGCATAATCAAATCATTTCCCATTTCTACCTAGACCCCTATGCCCGTTCTGGCAAAAGAGGAGGAGCCTGGATGGATGATGCCCGCAGCCGCCAGCGCCAAGCCAACCACGATCTTCAAACACCTGTGGCATATTTAGTGTGTAATTTTCCAGCTCCCAGTAAAAATGCCGATGGCACCCACCAACCCGCAACGATTTATCACGATGATGTGATTACTCTTTTTCATGAATTCGGACACGGCTTACACCACCTCCTCACCCAAGTAGATACTTTAGGCGTCTCAGGAATTAATGGGGTGGAATGGGACGCTGTCGAACTGCCTAGCCAGTTGATGGAAAACTTCTGCTGGGATTATGAAGTGATCGAACAACTTTCTAAACACCAAGATACACAAAAGCCACTGCCAAAAGATCTCTTTGACAAAATGCTCGCAGCTAAAAACTTCCAAAATGGCTTATTTACTTTGCGACAAATTGTTCTTGCTTCAGTGGATTGGGAATTACATGCCAACTTTGATCCGTCCAAAGCCAACGATGGCGACATCCTAACCCTCGCTAAAAAAATCAACGATGCAATACATGTTTTACCGCAAGCGGATATATCGCGGTGGATCAATACCTTTAGCCATATTTTTGCCGGTGGCTACGCCGCTGGCTACTATAGCTACAAATGGGCAGAAGTCCTGTCTGCTGATGCCTTTGCAGCTTTCGAGGAACAGCTCAGTTCTTTTGGTTCAATCTTAAATCCACAAGTCGGTATCAAATATCGACAAGAAATCCTCGAAGTAGGGGGTAGTAGACCTGCGGCTGAATCCTTTGCCGCCTTTCGTGGGCGCCCCCCTCGAATCGACGCCCTGCTTCGTCACGGTGGCTTAATGGACCAAGCATCGTAATGCACCAACTGCGGCTAGCCACCTGGAATGTGAACTCGATTAAAGTACGAATTACGCACCTAATACAGTGGCTTGAGCAAACCGCTCAAGAAAAAAAACCCATCGATATTCTAGGTCTGCAAGAACTCAAATTAACAACGGAAAAGTTTCCCTATCAAGAACTAGAAAATGCCGGGTATCTGGCAATCGCTCTAGGCCAAAAAACCTATAACGGCGTAGCACTTATCGTCCGGCGCGCGGCTCTTACCGCCTTAACACAAGACCCTGAAACAGCTTTTTTACAAGTCCAAAACAATATCCCTGGATTTCCAGATGAACAGCAACGTCTTTTGAGTGCCACAATCCATTGCCAAAACATGGCGCCACTGCGCGTCATCTGTGGCTACTTTCCAAACGGTCAAGCGCCTGGTACTGACAAGTTTTCTTATAAGTTGGCTTGGCTTAAGGCACTGAAATCCTATCTGCACACCCAATTAGAACAGCATCAACGGGTGGTTCTTTTAGGGGACTTTAATATCGCGCCAAGAGACGAAGATGTGCACGACCCTGCCGCTTGGATTGGCCAAAATCTAGTCTCCCCAGAAGAGCGCGCATACTTTTTTGAGTTTGCAGAAATGGGTCTAATTGATACCCTTAGACAGTTTTCTCATCCACCAAAAACCTTTACTTGGTGGGACTACCGAATGATGGGTTTTCGACGTAATGCAGGTGTACGGATCGACCATATCCTCATCAATCAGGCCCTGCAAGGAAGTTGCGCCGCATGTGAGGTCGACAAAACCCCAAGAACGTGGGAACAACCCTCAGATCACGCCCCCGTTATCCTCACGCTGAACAAAACTCTAGCACCGTAAAACTAATCAATCCCGAGCTCTTGTAATTTGCGGGTAATCGTGTTGCGACCAATCCCTAAGCGCTCAGCCGCCTCCACCTTCCGCCCACGTGTAATCTCTAGAGCTGCGGAAATCACGGACTTTTCAAAAGAACCGAGTAAGTGTTGATAAACCTCTGCCTTACCATCTTCTAACATCTTCTTCGCGATGATCGCTAAAGTTGCTTCCCAAGAAGAGTTGTTCGAATGCCCCAAACTCAAACCCACATTTACTAAACTTCCTAAATTAGACTCCGGTACAAGCGTCGCTGAAATAGCATCTTCATCAACCGCCGTATTCACAAACTGTTGAATATTACGTGGTAAATCTTTAGGCGCTATTTGTGCTGAAGAAACCATCACTGTTAACCAATGACAGATACTTTGTAATTGGCGCACATTACCAGGAAAGGCCATTTGACCCAATAGTTCAATCGTCTCAGGCAACAAAAACTTGGTCTTCACCCCAATTTGTTGAGCACTGGCTAATAAAAAATGTTGCGCTAATAAATGAATGTCCTCAACCCGCTCACGCAAAGCTGGTAAGGTTAAACGAATTACATTTAAGCGATGAAATAAGTCTTGCCGAAAAGATCCCTTCGAGACTAACATCTCCAGATTTTGATTACTCGAAGCAACAATTCGAACATTTGCGGATAAAAGCTCCTGACCACCAATTCGATAAAATTTTCCGTCCTCTAAGAGCCTTAACAATGAACTTTGTGACTCCAATGGCATGTCGGCAATTTCATCCAAAAATAAAGTTCCGCCATCGGCTAATTCAAAATTACCACGCCTTCTAGCCGTGGCATTTGCAAAAGCGCCTCGCTCGTAGCCAAATAACTCGGCCTCAATTAATTCTTTTGGAGTGGCGGCTAAATTCATTTCGACAAATGGACCAGAAACTCTTGTACTATGACGGTGTAATGCCCTAGCAACTAACTCTTTACCAGTACCAGATTCGCCAGTAATTAAGACGGTAGCATTTGACTGAGCCAGTCGACCAATCGCTCTAAAAACTTCTTGCATCGCCGGTGCTTGACCAATTAACTCCGGTACAGCGCTATTTTTTGCCGCCACCTGCGGCGCAAACTGCGTCTTAATTTGCTCTGCACTCATGCTCTCACTGATCGCACGTTGAATTAATTCCATCAAATCAGCAATATCAAATGGCTTCGTAATATATTCAAAGGCTCCCCCCTGAAATGCTGCTACTGCAGAGTCCATATCGGAATAAGCTGTCATCACAATGACTGGAATTTTTGGGTAATCTTGCTTAATCTGCTGTAGTAATGTAATACCACTGCCCTTGGGCATCCGAATATCCGAAATAATCAATTGGGGCTTTTCTTTTTCAAGCATATCTAAAACATCATCTGGATTAGAAAAACTCTTAAAAGGAATCGCCTGCCTAGTGAGCGATTTTTCTAAGACCCAACGAATTGATTGATCATCATCGACGATCCAAACTGCTTTCATGTTTGACCCCTAGGTTCAATATTATTCAAAAAATCTGGTGATGTGTACGGAATTAAAATATGAAAGATGGTCTTACCAGGTTCACTCTGAACACTAATAAAACCACCGTGCATTTGAATAAATGATTGCGCTAAAGTCAAACCAAGCCCACTCCCTGATGGTCGCCCTGAAACTAAAGGCAAAAAGATATGGTCTATGATGTCTTTAGAAATGCCTGGTCCATTGTCAATAATGTAGACATTTAAAGCCAACTTAAAGCGCTTTTTTGCAATCGTAATGTTGCGTGAAATACTAGTCTCTAAACGGATTAATGCATCTGCATGGGCAATGCGTTCTTCTAAAATTTGGGCTGCATTATGCACAATATTGAGTAAAGCTTGTATCAAAATTTCTTTGTCGCCAATGATCTCGGGCAAACTAACATCATAAAAACGCGTAATGCTTAAGCCTTGTGCAAACTCAGCCAGAACGACACTTCGGACTCGCTCTAGGACTTCATGAATATTGACTTGGGCGATTTCCTTCTGGCGTTTATGGGGAGCTAATAAGCGATCAACTAAGGTTTGTAAACGATCGACCTCTTTAATCATGACCTTGGTATATTCCTTTAAAGAAGGATCCGGTAATTCATAGTCTAGTAATTGCGCAGCTCCTCGGATACCGCCCAAAGGATTTTTGATCTCGTGCGCTAAATTCCGCATCAACTCTTTATTGGCACGCGCCTGCATGATTAAGCGCTCTTCACGAGCACTCTTGTTTTGCTGATCAATTTCAAACCATTCAAGAATCGCTAAATCAGCACCTTCAAGGGGCGCAAGAATTAAATAGGCTAAAAACTCTTTTTGATCTGCACGCAGTGGACCAAAACCTAAAAGTAAGTCAATGCGCTGGGTCATCCCATCTAATTTAAACTGGATAATTAAATCTTCCAGAACTGAATTTTCACCAAAAATATCCCTTAGTTCAACCCCCATCAGACTTTTTCTGGAAATTTTTAAGGAAACTTCAGCTGCCGTGTTAGCGTAAATCACAGTCCCTAAAGTCTTATCAAGGATAAGAATCGAATTAGGCAACTGGTCTAGTGCCTCTTGGGGATTAAAAAGGGCAGCCTTAGCTGCCCCAGTTTGTAAAATGCGCATGGGCGCTTTGGTTTAGATTAAAGTGAATAATACATTTCAAACTCTACTGGATGGGTAGTCATACGAAAACGAGTGACTTCTTCCATCTTGAGAGATATATAAGCATCCAACATGGAGTCCGTAAAGACGCCACCCCGAGTCAAGAACTCTCGATCCTTATCTAAATGCTCCAAGGCTTGGTCTAAACTACTGCATACCGTTGGGATCTTCGCGTCTTCTTCTGGAGGTAAATCATATAAATTTTTATCTGCTGCCTCTCCAGGATGAATCTTGTTTTGAACACCATCTAGACCAGCCATAAGTAATGCTGAGAATGCTAAATAGGGATTGGCTAATGGATCTGGAAAACGCGTCTCAATCCGCCGTCCTTTGGGGTTAGCAACATACGGAATACGAATTGAGGCAGAGCGGTTACGCGCTGAATAGGCTAATTTCACCGGCGCTTCAAAACCAGGTACTAAACGCTTATAGGAATTCGTACCAGGGTTAGTGATCGCATTTAAGGCTCGGGCGTGCTTGATAATCCCACCAATATAGTACAACGCGAACTCGGACAAACCAGCGTAACCATTACCGGCAAATAAATTGATGCCATCTTTCCAAACAGATTGATGCACGTGCATACCGGAGCCGTTATCACCAACAATTGGCTTAGGCATAAAGGTCGCTGTCTTACCATAAGCATGGGCTACATTGTGGACGATATACTTTTGTAATATAGTCCAGTCAGCGCGTTGTACTAATGTACTAAACTTCGTGCCCAGCTCATTTTGACCTTGGCCTGCGACTTCATGATGGTGCACCTCGACAGGTATACCAACGGACTCCAACAGTAAACACATCTCAGAACGCATATCTTGAAACGTGTCTAGCGGCGCAACGGGAAAATACCCGCCCTTCTTGCCCGGACGATGACCCGTGTTACCACCTTCAAATTCCATTCCAGAAGACCATGGAGCCTCTTCAGAGTCAATTTTTACAAATGATCCCTGCATGTCTGTATTCCAGCGCACACCATCAAAAATAAAGAACTCTGGCTCAGGACCAAAGTAAGCGGTATCGCCAAGGCCAGTACTCTTTAAATAAGCTTCACAACGCTTTGCAATCGATCGTGGATCCCGATCATACCCTTTACCATCGGATGGCTCGACGACATCACAAGTTAAAACTAAAGTTGGCTCTTCATAAAACGGATCAATATAAGCAGTACTTGGATCAGGCATCAATAACATATCGGAGGCTTCAATCCCCTTCCATCCAGCAATTGAAGAACCATCAAAGGCATGACCGTTTTCAAATTTATCTTCATCAAAAACAGATACAGGCACTGAAACATGCTGTTCCTTGCCCTTGGTGTCAGTAAAACGAAAATCAATAAAAGTGATTTCCTTGTCCTTAACCATCTTGAATACGTCAGCAACGGCTTTACTCATGCATTTCTCCTAAAAACGAATAACTTAATTAAATAATCCTTAATTTGATTAGAACAAATTAAGGGCTCTTGAAACAACCAGAATGCACCATAATGGTGCATTCTGGATTGGATCATACCGCAACAACGCATTACGGTAGATCATAGGTCGGCAATTGCAATGCAGTTACTCCGGCCCGCAGCTCTTGTAAAGATACATCTACCAATTCTACTGGACCTTTGACGCCCAACTCAATATGCCTTTGGGCGTAAAGTCCACCTCGACTAGGATCACCTAAAGAGGGCAAACTAAAAACTTTGATCTTCGGATATAAGCGCTCAATCTCCTCCATCAAAGGAGTAATCGTCGCCTCAACGGACCCGCCAACTAAAAAACTCTTTTCGATATAGTCGTTTTGATGAAACATATGCGGATAATAGGTATCTAAAACCCAAGCCATCATCCTTTCGGCCATGACCGGAAATCCCGGTAAAAAATAATGCTCTTGAATGGAATACCCAGGTATCAAATTATAGGTATTCGGAATCGTCTGACTGCCAATGGGAAACTCCCCCATACGAAATCGCTGCAAACTTCCCGGACTGGTTAAATCAGCCTTGATTGGATCGCCCTCAGCCGTTTCTATAATACGTTGACTAATTAAGTCCTTCGCCTCGGGATGTAAGGCTAATTCCAAACCCAAGGCCTTGGCGGTGCATGCCCGGGTGTGATCGTCTGGAGTAGCGCCAATGCCACCAGTACTAAAAACAATATCCTTGGAGGCAAAACTGCGTTTTAGCGTATCAACAATTCTCTGCGGATCATCTCCAATATATTCCGCCCAAGATAATTGCATCCCCCTGACACCTAATAACTCGACTAACTTAGGTAGGTGCTTATCCACGCGTCTACCAGATAAAATCTCGTCTCCAACCACAATTAAACCAATTTTTTGAACAGTCAGTTTCAAATGCTTTCTCCTGGTAACTGGCGATGCTGTTTTAAAGCGAATAATAAGTAATGCGAAAACCAAAGTGCTGCAAAGATAAAAACTACAGAATAAACCCACAACATGAATATTGAAACAAATGGAAACATAACCAACATAAAAATACTAGAAAACCAAAAAAAGGTTGGTACCGCTCCCAAAAGACCAACTCCAATACCCATTCCTAATAATTGCCATCGATGCAAACGCGTCAAATTATTGCGCTCAACCGATGAGGCATGTAAAGCCAAGACATCATAAGACATTAACCGGGCAGTCAACCACCCCCAAATTATAGGGGGTACGAACGCAAATAATGGCGGAATCCACCAAAAAGGGAGCGTAATGAGCATCCCAAGTAAACATAAACCAGTTGCCCAAATCGTTAACCAAACACTACCTAGCAAAGATCCGCCTTGCAAACTTTGCATCTCACGATACGTATTCTGCCTGCTAACGTGCGCTAGAACCGCGTCCGTCGTTGTCAACGAAACAATCATCAATAAAGAAACGACTAGTAAGGGCATGAGCACAACTAAGGCAAGATAAGGGCTAAGAACACCCCTAAAACCATCCCAGCCGATTTTTACAATCAATTCAGCTAACCATTGCGTCAGCCATGATTCTGTAATTAATTGCTTCGTGAAATCGAGCATCGGAGTCCATGAAAACCACAAAATTACCAACCACAACAAACCTGTTATCGCAAATGGTCGAATCGATAGCCATAAAATGCGCGGATGAAAAATATCTCGCACCGATAAGCCAAAAGACCGTAACAAAATATTCATTTAGAAACCATCCATTGAGGGTAAGCCGTCTGCCAAGAACGTCTTAAAGCAATCCACTGCTGCGCCCATAGATCAGCTGGCACCGGCCAGTCTCTGACACCTGTTGGACGATAGGTAAAATCAAAAGAGGCCGTTCGAAAGAGTAAATCCCACCAAGGTAGTAATACCCCAAAATTACATCCGCCAAGCACCCCAGGCCGGCCCGGCACTTCATAACCCAAATCAATCGCGTGGTGTAAGCGATGAAATTGTGGGGTTACAAGCACATATTTAAAATACCAAAAGTTGTTTTGATAAAAACCATGTTGCCAACTTTGTATTAACTCACTCAACATAATAATGAGTAAGAATTGCCCAGGTTCAACCCCAACTAGTAACGCAACACTAGAAAACACAATCGCTCGGATCAAATCATCTACAAAGTGATTGCGGTTATCTGACCAGGACGTCATATGCTGTTGGCTATGGTGCAAAGCATGCAGCTGCCACCACCAACCAAAACGATGCGAGATTCGGTGATACCAGTAATCTACAAAATCGAAAAGAATCAGATAAATAAATAAACTCACTAAGGGATTCGATGTCACTCCAGGCCACCATAGTTCAACATTCCAACGCTCAAAACGAAAATCATGCAACTGTGCACTCAAACTCATAAAAATTTCCGAGAAAAAGAAGAAGAAAAATACATGAAAAATACCTAAGCGATTAATCATGGTGTAAATCAAATCAACCCGAATAGCCTGGCGATGATCTGCTCCCCAATCCTGCAAGGAATTACTCGCTCTTGCTCCAACTTCGGCAGGACGTTCGGCTGATTCTAGCGGTCTAAAAATAAAAGCAATCACGCATAACTGCACTATCCCAAGTAAAAACCAATCTAGTGCGAAATTGGCGTCCTCCGCCAAATCCATCCAACCAACATAATATAAAAAAGGCAATGCCACATTTTGCATTAGCCACTCATGCACCATATCAAATATACCCATCACTTATTATTTCTCAATCGTCGCAAAACAATAACCCTTCTCTTTTAAACCAATAATTAATGGCTCTAAAACTCCTAAAGCCCACGGATCCTTTCGCGACCAAATACCTAAATGGGCCATCGCAATGTCACCCGCCCTCAAATTTGCTAAGGCATTCGCTAATAAAGTACTATTTGAGAACTTCTCCGAGGATAATTCATCCCCTAAAAATCCAGCTTTACTCCAACCGATATGCATAAAACCACAACTCTTACCCATCGCAATCAATTGCGGGGATACCTTCCCACCTGGTGCACGCCAAATCGGATCCAGATTACGACTAGTTAACTCGATAAAACGCTGCTCAACTTGCTTTAACATGTGACAATACTGTCTAGCATTTACCGTCTCAAATCGATGAGCATTTGGTCCAAATTGCGACTTGACAAGCACTAACTCAGCCGATTGATCCTTCTGCCAATAAGTGTGATCCCAAGTATGACTGCCAAACTTGTGCCCATCTTGAACTAAAGCCTGCCAAAAACTTTGCCATGAATCATCTAAGGCAAAATCGTTACGGAAAGTCTTTTCATTCGATAAAAAAAAGGTCGCGCGCACCCCATGCTTGCGCAACACATCTGCAACATGTTTCGCGACTGACATGTTACCAGTATCAAAAGTCAAATAAATCGGCTTTAGGCAACTGGCCTGAACAAAACTGGGGCCTCCTAAGCTCAGACAAACTACCCAACAAATCCGTAGCAAACGAAACCTCAAAAAATGATTTTTCATCCCCTTTATTCCCCTCACCCCACTACCAAAAACCTCAAAATCCAATTATTCTAATACGCCCCTAAACCCCCTAAAAAAAGTCATTGCCATGAAGCGCTAGGCGTAAAAAATACCCCATGCGGACTATTGCTGACCTTAATGGTTTTTTCTAATCGATGGTTGGTTAAATTAATAATCCCAACCTTTTTCGAGAATCGAAAAGTGACCCATAATTCTTTTTGGTCCGGTGTAATATCCATACAATCTGGTCCCGCAGGCAAACCCTTAATATCCAAAACCTTTTCAAGCGTATCCATGTCGATCTTACTGATGGTCGAATCAACCCGATTAGTAATAAAAATATGCCGACTATCACCCAGTGGTCGAAAGTTATGCGCCCCTCGGCCCGTCTTAATCGTTTTCATGAGCCTTTGATTTTTCCAATCAATCACAGCCACGTGGTCCTCTCCCGTCATACCGATTAATAGATAACGGTCTCCTGGAGTCATCCACACTCCAGCTGGCATTTTTCCAACCGGCATTTTCCATAACTCCACTTGCTTTTCTAAATCAATCGCAACTAATTGATTGCTGTCTTGCAATGTCACAAAAGCTGTTTTACTGTCACTAGTAAAAGTGATATGACTAGGGGTTTTGGGAATCTTAAAAATTTTAGGCGGTTGCATAATCTCCCCATTGTTAACTTGATACAAGTCAACTCGGTCAAGCCGATTACCAGCCACGACAAACCATTTTTTATTCGGAGAATAAGCAATGTGATAGGGATCAATAATTTTAGGGATTGTGGCCCCTTTTAAACCAGTGGCGGCATCCAAAACAACTAAGTTATCACCCGCAGCATTAGCTACAATGAGATTTTTTTGGTCAGGCATCATCATTAAGTGATGCGGCTCTTTACCAACGTGAAACTCATCAATAACAGACCGATTTTGCATGTCAATGCGCGAGACGGTTGCCGAACCAGAGTTCAAAACTATCGCTATCTTCGGAGCGCTTGACAGACTCGAAGAAGAACTGGTTACTCTTGATTCAGGAATAGACCCTAAGGGTGTTTGGGACGGCAGCCCTGAAGAAGGCTGTTGGCTTGAGGCATTATTTGCAGAAGGATTTGCGGACGAGTTCGTTGATGTGTTTGTAGATGGATTTGTGGATGACTGAGCCACCTGCGCCAGATTGATTTGCTGACTGTTCTGCGCCATGACAGCACCCCCAAAAGGTGCTAACAAAAACACCAGGACTGGCACGTAAAATACGCTTTTCAGGTTCGTAGTCAATCTATTTAATAGTCGTTCTAATTCAGTCCACATAATTGTTTATTTTACCCTTGATAGCTGAGTAATATTTTTTCTAAGCGCTTGATTGACATTGGAGTAGGTGTTTTTAATTCTTGGGCAAACAAAACGACTCTTAACTCTTCAAACTGCCAACGAATTTGTGCTAATTCACGCTCCTCCTCTAAATAATTTCCGGCCTGCGACTGCATCATCTGCAACCATTTTCTATGCAATTTTTGCCACTCCAATTGATTCTGACCGTCTCTAACCGGATTGCTACGTAACTTATCTAACCGGACAATAATAGCCCTTAAATATCTGGGCAAATGAACTAACTGTTCATAGGGGGTGGTGGCCACAAAACGCGCATGAATCAGCAACTTTAATTGCGCACTCATATCTTCATGCGCTAAATTGGCTATAGATTTATTTTGCGCTAACTTCTTTTGCGCCTCACTATATGCCTCTAAACATGCCAGCACCTGCCGAGCAATCTCCTGAGCAATGAGCGCTAGCTTGCCACGACTAGCTAATAAACGCAGCTCAAAGGATTGTTGATCATGCGGTAAGGGGTCATACAGCGCAGAACGCTCCAGCGCTAAATCTATAATTTGCCCCAATACTTCCTCAACAGTCCCAATTTGCATAAACAATAAACCAATCTCCCGCGCATTAGGTAATTGTTTATTTAATGACTTAATAGTGTCTTTTTGAGCGATTGAAAATAATCGCCGAAGTCCTATAAAGTGGCTTCTACGCGCTATTGCTGGATCATCAAAGACCTGAATCACACAATGCGCTTGCTGATCAACTAAAGCCGGGTACCCATAGAGTGTTTGCTTACCCCGCACCATCTCTAATAACTCAGGTAATTCACCAAAACTCCATTCAGTAATCACCCGATCATTCGTAAATGGTAATCCCTGAACGACTGATTGTGGGTTAGCCTGCTTGACGATCACAGGTTTTTCGTTCGAGTGCCAATTTTCAATCAAGCCCTCACCAACGTGTTGACCTTCCCCAGAAGAGTCACCCTGAGCGGCATCTAGATGTCCATTCCTAACCAAAGGACTATCAGTCTTGATTTCAACTAACCCCTGGTTAATGGCCTGCATAGCAACTTCCTGAAAAACTGCTCGCGCTTCTTTGGCATAACCGCTTCGTAAGAAATCCAGACGACGATCTAACTCTAACTGACGACCATGTTCATCGACTAATCGAAAATTCATCAAGCAATGTACCGGAATGTTTTCAGGCCGAAAATCAATCCGCTTGACCGAAACCTTTCTCTCAGACCAAATATCCTTCATTAAAGCTTCTAAAAGATCGCCCTGATAAAAAGTTTTACCCTCCAAAGAGCGCTCAACAAACTCCTTTGCATAATTTGGCAAAGGGACGCAATGCCGACGCAATTTTTGGGGCAAGGTCTTTAAATACAAATGAACCTTTTCAATACACAAACCTGGAACTAACCATTCACAAACGCGGGTATCAATTTGATTTAAAAAAGCTAAAGGCAACTCTAAGGTCACTCCATCCCGTAAACTGCCTGGCTCAAAGTGGTAAGACAACTTTAACGCAGTGCCAGATACAACCATCTTTTTTGGATATCGATCATCAGTAATACTCAACGCTTCATGTCGCATTAAGTCATCCTTTTGCAACTTTAAGATCTCTTGATGCGCGCCATCTTGCTCCAACCAGGCTTGTAAAGTAGCCCGACTTAATACCGACTTGGGTAATCTGGAATCATAAAATTCAGCAATCATTAAGTCGTTCACTAAAACGTCTTGCCGTCTCGAGCGGTGCTCAATCGCCTCCACCTCTTTAACCATCTGCACGTTGTGCCAAAAGAAATGAAATAACCTCCCACTTTGCTTTTGAAGTTGGGAGATTTCTGTTGTACCAAATAAAACACCCTCAACTAAAGCACGTTGAATAAATAACTGTCTAGCCTGCGCTGGATCCATTAATCCATAACGCACTTTACGACCATGATACAAGGCTAAGCCGTATAAAGACCCCTGTTCATGTGCCATCACTTCACCCGTTTTTGTATCCCAAAATGGCTCACTCCATGACTTCACTAAACGGTGCGGACAAATTTTCTCGACCCATCTAGGGTCTATTTTGGCAATTGTTCTAGCATAGATGCGGTGTGTTTCAACTAATTCTGCAGCAACTATCCAAGCGCCAACTTTCTTACCAATAAATGATCCAGGCCAAATACTTAATTTAATCCCACGAGCACCTTCATAGAAGACATCTTCCGCCGCTTTTTTAGCGATATTCCCGAGTAAGCCAGTTAAGAGGGATGTGTGTATTTGTTCATAAGTTGCCGCTACCGTGTTTTCCTTCCATCCTTGTTCAATGAGTAAACGCTGTAATTGACTATGCACATCTTTCCACTCGCGCATTCGCCTTGCCGAAACAAAACTCCCCCGACAATATTGCTCGAGACTTCGCTGACTCATCTTTTGCTCAACAGCCCTTTGATACCAATCCCACAATTTCATATAGGATAAAAATTCTGATTGCTCGTCAACAAAGATACGGTGCGCCTGATCCGCAGCCTGACTCAATTCAGCAGGGCGTTCACGCGGGTCTAAAATCGCTAGCGCCGTGGCAATGATTAAAACCTCTCGCAAGGCATGCTGATCTTTAGCGGCAAGTAGAATTCGTCCAACCCGAGGATCTAATGGTAATTGAGCAATCTCGATACCAATCGCCGTTAATCTGACTCCTCGTCCTAAATTTGTTTCCTCGGATTCAACGGCCCCTAGTTCTTCTAGCAACTGAATTCCATCACTAATTGCCCGCCCCTGAGGGGCTTGCAAAAATGGAAATTCATTGATGCGCGAGAGTTTTAGTGAAGCCATCTTTAAAATCACAGCCGCTAAGGAACTTCGCAAAATCTCCGGATCCGTGTGCACTGGCCTAGCGAAGAAGTCCTCCTCACTATACAAGCGCACGCAAATACCATCTGCCACTCGTCCACATCGACCAGCCCTTTGCCTTGCAGCTGATTGGGCAATGGGCTCAATGTGTAACTGCTCAACTTTATTTCGATACGAGTAGCGCTTCATCCGGGCCACGCCAGTGTCAATCACAAAACGAATTCCCGGAACAGTTAATGAGGTCTCTGCAACATTCGTAGCAAGTACAATCCGTCGGCTATTGTCAGGCTGAAATATACGCTCTTGCTCAGTGACCGACTGCCTAGCAAATAATGCCATTATCGTCGGTTGAAATCGTTGGATTAAATGAATATCTTTTTTAATAGCAATCGCACATTCCCGAATCTCTCGCTCACCCGGTAAGAAAACTAAAATATCACCGGCGCCCGCCACACCTTGCTGCCATAACTCGGAAATAGCCTCGACAATCGCCTCACTCAGTTCTTGAGTCTCCTTCCTATCTTTACCCTCGCGGCCATCCTTACCCGCCTTAAGAGTTGGAGCATCCAGAGGACGATAGCGTATCTCAACCGGAAATAATCGGCCACTCACCTCAATGATCGGCACAGCCTGCCCTAAACTAGAAAAATGCTTTACAAATAAATCAGCATCTAATGTTGCTGAGGTAATAATGACCTTTAAATCAGGTCGTTTAGGTAATATCTGCTTTAAATAACCTAGTAAAAAATCTATATTTAAACTGCGTTCATGGGCCTCATCAATAATCAAAGTGTCATAAGCTTTCAATAAGGGATCCTGCTGTGTCTGAGCTAGCAAAATACCATCTGTCATCAACTTAATCGAGGTCGTAGCACTCGTCTTATCCGAAAACCGCACCTGAAAACCTACATCTTGACCTAAAGGGCTCCCTAACTCCTGAGCAATGCGCTTGGCAGTTGCAGTCGCAGCAATTCTGCGTGGCTGGGTATGGCCAATCATCCGACCTGTTCCATTGAGCCGACCACGCCCCATCAAAAGACAAATTTTTGATAACTGGGTTGTTTTACCCGAGCCTGTCTCTCCACAAACAATAATGACTTGGTGGTGTTGTAAAGCATCCATAATCGCCTGACGCTGGATAGATACAGGCAAAAGCTCTGGAAACTCGATGGTAATGTGAGATTTTTCCAACTTTAGAAATGTTTTTTAGCATTTAGATGAATAAGCATCCTATAATTTTCGCTTATGCCGAGCAATTCTTCAAAAAACCTGCCAAATCATCCAATACCCCCTGCCCAAACGCAGCCCGATACCTTTCCGTTTGTCAGCTGGCTTAGAAATGTTGCGCCCTACATTCACTCGTTTCATAACAAAACTTTTGTCATTGCCTTTGCTGGAGAACTCGCTACGGATAGCGAATTAGAAAATCTGGTCGAAGACATCGCTATGCTGCATGCCATGGGGATGCGGATTGTTTTAGTACATGGCTCTCGCCCACAAATTCAAGAGCAACTAGCCTTGCACTCCATCGAGGCTCGCTACGGCACTGGACAAATGCTGGGCTATCGAATTACCGACCCTGCCGCCATGGAGTGCGTTAAAGAAGCGGTCGGGGAGTTACGCCTTGATATCGAAGCCTGCTTTAGCCAAGGCCTACCCAACACGCCCATGGCAGGATCACGAATCTCGGTCATCTCAGGCAACTTCATTACAGCCCGCCCAGTTGGGGTGGTCGAAGGGGTCGACTTTATGCATACCGGTCTCGTTCGCAAAGTAGACCATGAATCTATCAAGATGTCTCTAGACCACCACAAGATCGTTCTTTTATCTCCACTGGGCTTCTCGCCCACTGGGCAAGCGTTTAACTTGGCCTATGAGGACGTTGCCTGCTCTACCGCAACCGCCCTTAAAGCCGACAAACTGATCTTTCTCTCCAACATCAACGGGTTATTCAATTCCGCTGGCGAACATATTGCTGAAATCGCTCTGCCTCAGCTAAATAAGTATCTTGGTGAACATGGACTACCGCCTGGAGATCTTCGCTCACTTCTCTTAATTGCGGCAAAAGCAGTCAAACTCGGCGTGAGCCGAGTTCATCTTCTTCCCCACAACCGAGATGGGGCTGTTCTCGAAGAACTTTTTACACATGATGGTGTGGGTACCATGATCGTAGCTTCTGATATTGAGAATCTGCGTGAGGCAACAATCGATGATGTTGGAGGGATTCTTCAAATCATCTCACCTCTTGAGGAAGAAGGTGTCCTTGCCCCAAGAGGAAGATCTGTCATCGAACGAGACATCTCTACTTTCTCAGTGATCGAACATGATCACGTGATCTTCGGTTGCGCAGCCCTCTTTCAATTTGCAGAAAATATCGGCGAACTAGCCTGCCTTGCTGTTGACCCCGATACCCAAGGTACTGGAGATGGCGAACGACTCCTTAAACGCGTCGAAGCGAGGGCTAAAGAACTTGGGCTCAAAAAACTCTTCGTATTAACTACAAGAACTGAACACTGGTTTTTAAAACGTGGCTTTATTCGATCGCATGTCGATGAACTGCCCAAAGAAAGAAAATCTCATTATGATTGGGATCGAAAATCAATGGTACTCATCAAAACGCTTTAAGTTTTATAATGCAATGGGTTGTTCTAAAACCTGAGTGCCAAGAAAAAAATCTACCTCTTTCATGCAATTTTTGGAGTAAAACGATGACGCGAACTGTGCAATGTATTAAATTAAATAAAGAATCTGAAGGCCTTGCTTTTGCTCCAGTACCTGGTGAACTGGGTAAAAAAATATGGCAACAGGTGTCCAAAGAAGCCTGGGCAGATTGGCTTAAACACCAAACAATGCTGATTAATGAGAATCGTCTTAATATGGCCGATGCGCGTGCCCGCCAATATCTTTTAAAACAAACTGAACAGTATTTTTTTGGAGACGGAGCAGACGCCGCTACCGGCTATGTGCCACCGCCAGCCTAAAATACTTTGAAGGGAATTTTTAGAGCACATGAATCCAAGCTCTAGACCAATCCAAGCTCCAGACCAGACTAAAAGGTCAGACGCCGAACTTGATTATCTCCAGAAATCAGCAACACATCAGCACTATGTTGCGCAAAAATGCCATTACAAATAATTCCAGGTATCTGATTGAGCTCGGCCTCAAGCGCTGCAGGGTCCATAATTTGCAACCCACGAACATCTAAAATCCAACCAGCATTATCAGTCACGAAGGGCTGATCGATTGGCTTGGCAGCTAGCCGTAAAGTGACTTGGCCTCCTAACCGCTCGAGAAATCGTGTGATCTGCGCTCTAGCCATCGGTATGATTTCAATCGGCAATGGAAATTGACCTAAAACATCTACGAGCTTACTCGCATCGCAAATACAAATAAATCGCTGCGCTAGGGCTGCAACAATTTTTTCACGCGTTAAGGCGCCACCGCCGCCCTTAATCATCTGACCAAAAGAATTAATCTCGTCTGCACCATCTATATAAATAGGTAAACCCGAAACAGCATTCGCCTCAACAACTTCAAAGCCGTGAGACCTTAACCGCAGACTAGTTGCCTCGGAGCTAGATACCACCCCAGAAAAATGAGAACTGTGCTCAGCCAAGGCGTCAATTAAAAAATTGACCGTAGAACCAGTCCCCATACCGATTAAATCGGAGGTCCGAGTAGTTTGTAAAATCTCTTCTACAGCTGACTTGGCAACTAAGGCTTTGAGTTCATCTTGGGTCATTGTGTACTTTCACATTCTAGATACAATATTCTAACTCCCCACATCTGAATCCCCAAAACCAAGCTAAAATAGGATGATGAACCTTTTAGATCAATTAAAACAGGTAACCACTGTCGTGGCTGATACCGGCGATTTTGAGCGGATGCGTCAATACACTCCACAAGATGCCACAACCAATCCAACGCTGATTCTTAAAGCTTCTAAATTACCTAACTATGCGCATCTCATCGAGAAAACTAAAATTGCTTATCGTGAGCAATCACTAGATGAAGTGATGGACCAATTACTGGTCGCCTTCGGTATCGAAATATTACAAATTGTGCCAGGAAGAGTCTCTACCGAAATAGACGCTAGATTGTCGTTTGATACCGCAGCATCCGTTGCTCGTGCTCAAAAAATAATTGCAATCTATGCCGAACATCATATTCCAAAGAGTCGTATTTTAATCAAGATTGCAGCTACTTGGGAGGGTATCCAGGCCGCAAAAATATTAGAGCAAGAGGGCATACACTGTAATTTAACGCTAGTATTTAACCTCATGCAAGCCGTTGCCTGCGCACAAGCAAAAGTACAATTAATCTCGCCATTTATCGGACGAATCACGGACTGGTATAAACGCGATTCTGGCAATGCTTGGGATGAGTTAGCGATGAGTGGTGTCAATGACCCTGGCGTAAAATCCGTTCGACATATTTATAATTATTTTAAAAACTTCCAAATTGATACTGAAATTATGGGCGCAAGTTTTCGAAATATCCACCAAATAAAAGCCCTAGCCGGTTGCGATCTCCTGACTATTAGCCCTGAATTACTTGAGGAACTAAAAAATACGCGTGACAACTTACACGTTGAACTGTCCCCAGCTAATGCCGTCAAAGAAACTATCCAAGCAATTTCCTGTGACGCCGCGAGTTTTAATTTGGCGATGCAATCTGACCCCATGGCGCGCGAAAAATTAGCCGAAGGTATTGCCCAGTTTAGTAAAGATATTGATCAACTGCTTGAATTGCTAAAAACGGCATAAAAAATATTCTGCTGCAATCATAGTCTCTAAATGACTATTTCTGTTGAACCGGTAACACACCCAAGGCGATCCGTTGTCGTGCAACTTCATACAAACAAACACCACTCGCCACCGAAACATTCAGACTCTCAACTCCGCCATGCATCGGTATGCTGACTAATTCATCACATGTCTCTTTGGTTAAACGCCTCATCCCTTCACCCTCGGCACCCATTACTATGGCAATGGGAACTGTTAAATCGATGTCGTAAATTGTTTTTTGGGCATCCTCAGTAGTTCCAACGACCCAAACGCCCGCATCTTGTAACTCCCGCATCGCACGTGCCAAATTAGTTACAGCTACAAAAGGCATCGTCTCAGCCGCTCCACTGGCAACCTTACTCACCGTAGTATTTAACTGTGCAGACCGATCCTTAGGAACAATAATGGCGTGCGCGCCCGCACCGTCAGCCACTCGAAGACACGCTCCTAAATTATGCGGATCTGTCACACCATCTAAAATCAAGAGTAAGGGCGGAATTTTCCCTAAACCATCTAAGAGTTCTGGAATTGTCCTGGCTATGGCAGCTGGTTCAGCAAACGCTAGAACACCCTGGTGACGATCGTGCCCAGCAAGCTGGCGCAAGCGCGCTGAATCAGCTTGATGCAAGCGACGACCTAAAACAGACTGCGCAGATTCAATAAAATCCTTCATCCGACGATCGCGCCTTGAAAAATCATAATACACAGTCGTTAAACTATCAGGCGCCTGACGAATCCGAGCAATGACTGCATGAAATCCAACAAGTATTTGCTGCCCCATTAACGCCGACTCCGAGATTTCTTACTACCAACAAGCGCTACCGGCTTATCACTTACACCCTTGGCGTTACTCTTTCTTTTCGGCTTATTACCCGCTTTTGCAGCTACGGTTTTTTTCGAACTCGATGTGCGACCAAGCTGCGGTGCTTTTTCGGGCGGCCTTGTATGCTTAGAAGCAGCTTTTTTATTAGGCTTACCTAAATCATCCATCGTTTCAGGTGAAGTAAACCGGCCCCGATCTTGACTGTTTTTTACCAAACTAAATTCGATCTTACGCGCATCTAAATCAACCCGACTGACTAAGACATGTACCCGATCACCTAAGCGATATCGAATACCTGTTCGCTCGCCCCGTAACTCTTGCCGAGTTTCGTCATACTGGTAATAATCTCCTCCTAATTCAGATATATGAATCAGACCCTCAACATATAAAGTCTCCAGCTGAATAAAGAGCCCAAAAGTGGTCGCACCTGTAATCGTGCCTGCAAACTCTTGCCCTAGACGATCACGCATGAAGTAACATTTCAGCCAAGTCTCCACATCGCGCGAGGCTTCATCAGCCCTTCGTTCATTTGCAGAGCTATGCACCCCAAGCTGTGCCCAAGTTGCAATTACCACACCGTCACTAACCGATTTCTTTGCACTACTTTTTGGGGTAAGCCTATTACTGTCAGTTTCCTCACCAGCAATCTGCTTTTTAACTAACGCCGCATTTACCCTTCCAGGCCCATTTTTTGGCATGGCTAAATTCAGTGGCACGTCTTTCGGAATCGCTGGCTTATAAACACTTTTTGATAAAAGGGCTTTAATTGTCCTGTGCACTAGTAAGTCTGGATAACGCCGAATTGGGCTAGTAAAGTGCGCATAAGCTGGATAAGATAAACCAAAATGACCCAAATTCTCGGGCTGATAGACCGCTTGCTGCATCGAACGTAGAATCACCGTTTGTAACATCGCCGCGTCTGGCCTGGCCTTAATACTTTGTATCAAGCGCGCATAATCGATCGGGTGTGGTTTAGTACCACCTTCCAAACTGAGGCCAACTGAGCGTAAAACCTCTCTTAACGCATTGACCTTCTCGATAGTTGGCTCACCATGTACCCTAAATAAGCTAGTATGATTTTTCAGACCAATAAAGTTCGCCGCGCAAACATTGGCAACTAACATGCATTCTTCAATTAAACGGTGTGCATCATTTCGAGTTCGAGGCTCAATACGCTCAATTTTACCGAACTCATTACTAATAATCTGAGTCTCCGTAGTATCAAAATCAATCGCTCCACGCTTCTCCCGAGAATTCTTTAAAACCCCAAAGAGTTTGTATAAATTATTTAAAAGTCCTCTCTGCTTGGCATATTTAGCCGCTTCTGGCCCATTTGAATTACTCAAGATTTCCCATACAATATTATAGGTAAAACGTTGTGCCGAGTGCATTACCGCTGGATAAAATTGATATGCTTGGACTATCCCCTTGCTATCAATCACCGCGTCACAAACCATACACAAGCGATCAACATTGGGCTTTAATGAACATAAGCCATTAGAAATTTTCTCGGGCAACATCGGAATGACCCGTCTTGGAAAATACACCGAGGTTCCTCGCCGCATCGCATCTGAGTCTAAAGGGTGGCCAGGTCGAACATAATGCGCAACATCCGCTATCGCAACTAATAAGCGCCATGCTTTATGACCATCAAAGGTTGTAGGCTCACAATAGACAGCGTCATCAAAGTCTCTGGCATCCTCACCGTCAATGGTTACTAATGGAATATCCCGCAAATCTACGCGGCCTTCTAAGTCCTCTTCTCGCACCTCATCGGCAAGAGCTGCAGCCTCTTTGATAGTGGCAGGTGAAAACTCGTGGGGCACCCCATATTTACGGACTGCAATCTCGATCTCCATGCCAGGATCATCAATTTCTCCCAAAATCTCAACCACCCGCCCAACGGCTTGACGATAACTATCTGGATAGTCAACAATCTCAACACTAACAACCTGTCCTAACTTGGCATTTAAATGTGCCTTAGGAGGTATCAGAATATCGTGCGAGATTCGCTTATCCTCTGGGGCGACAATTAATACCCCATTTTCATTGAGTAATCTACCAATGACCTGTCGATTGGCACGCTCAATGACTTCAGTAATTTGTCCCTCGGGTCGTCCGCGGCGATCAGTGCCTAAAACTTTGACTAAGACTCGATCACCATGCATCACACGCGTCATCTCGCGCTCAGATAAGAAAATATCTAATTGACCGTCGTCAGGAATTACAAACCCAAAACCATCTCGATGACCCTGTACAGTACCAAGGCGATCTTCTTTTTTTTCTTTTAAGGGATTACTAGGTTTTATCATGTATGCAGTAGTTAATTGATGAATAATTCATTGATATGCTAATTTAACTCATTTAATAAGAAATCCATGAATCCACGTGTCGTGCTTGATACAAATATCCTCCTGGATTTACTCTACTTTAAAGATCAACGGGTGACAGACCTTCAATATGCTTTGCAAAATAAAACCCTCGATTTTTGGGTAAGTCCACCCATACTCGCTGAATATAATGCAGTCCTTTTGCGTCCTCAATTTCAATTAAGCCCAGAACATGTCCATGAAATAATGCATCAAATACAGCAGGCCTTTTATTTGCAAGAAAGTTATATTCCAACCTCTACTATACGTTGCTCAGATCCAGATGATCAAATGTTTATTGATCTAGCTATCATCAAGGCTCCTAGTCGACTAGTTAGTAAGGATAAACAAGTTTTATTACTTAACAAGAAATTGCTGGCCCAGGCAGTTTTAGTGGATAACGGCAT
>RFMZ01000252.1 GCA_009927445.1 Betaproteobacteria bacterium | reverse complement strand
TCTCGAATCACATTGAGTGACTTCGCATAATTTTGGTTCGCTTGAATGCTAGAAAAGACATCATCTGAAGAAGTTAGCGCGTAGGAGGAGATATTCATAAATTTTTTTCAATTAATTAGAATAAGATCACTATATCATTTATTCGATATATTGGCTGAATATTTGCAGATTTATTGGTAAAACAAGTACTTTATGCAGTACAAATTGGGGAAAGTAACTCCTGCGCTGATCCATTTAGTTGTTTTGGGTGTGTTTGGAGCCCTCCTTAATGCTTATAAGTCATACTTAACTACAGAAGATGGTGGAAAGATGTTTAGTTTAGATTTGCAAGAATGGGGTAGTCCCTTACAAAAAGTATTACGAGCTCAGCCGATTCCTCAGGGTTCTGAGGTACTCATCAAACTCAAGTATTGTGGCGTATGTCATAGTGACGTGCACATTCGGGACGGATATTTCGAGTTGGGGAGTGGTAAACGGTTTCAGATGCAAGAGCGCGGTATGAAACTGCCGATGACAATGGGTCACGAGCCCTATGGAACGGTTATTACTGCCGGCGAAGAAGCCAATGACGTACCAGTTGGAGAAGATCGGCTGGTTTATCCTTGGACTGGCTGTGGGCAATGCCCTAGTTGCCTGGCGCAGATGGACAATTGGTGTATGCAGCCAAGATATTTAGGTATTCAAAGACCAGGGGGTTATGCCAGTTACTTATTAGTCCCTGATGTGAGGTACTTAATCGATGTTGGGGGAATCGATCCCATTTTTGCATCGGTCTTGGCCTGCTCGGGTTTAACGGCTTACTCAGCGATCAAAAAACTTCAGCCCTGTAGCCTGACAGATCATATCGTGATTTTCGGGGGTGGTGGCCTCGGTTTAATGGCGATTTCGATTTTAAAAGCCCTTGGCCATGAGAGAATTATTTTGGCAGAAATTGATGAAAAGAAATGGGCACTAGCACGTGAGGCGGGAGCCACTATGCTCATCAATCCCCAGCGATACGAGGAGGCTATTGAGCAATTAAAAAGTGTCACTGGAGGTTTGTGGGGTGCGATTGATTTTGTAGGGGCTACGCAAACCGCAGAAGTAGCGCTGCAATCTTTACGAAAAGGTGGCAGATTAATTAGTGTGGGACTATTTGGTGGGGAGATTAAGTTGCCAACGGTTACTTTGGCGCAGCGTGCCTTGACAATCCAAGGGTCGTATGTCGGTTCTTTACCAGAATTAAGAGAGGTTGTTGAATTAGCTAAAACAGGTCGTTTACAGCCACTTCCCTTGAGCACTTGTAGCGCAGATGAGATATCCGGTGTTTTAGATCAACTCAAATTAGGACAAGTGCATGGTAGGGTAGTTGCTCGGTTTGATTAGTTAGCGATGTAGGACCCTTTAGAGTAACACCAAGATTCTGAGGTAAGATTAATTTTATTTTTTAAAAGACATGATGACCAAAAACTACCGGGGATATCCAGACTTACACGAGCATCTTGCAGCGCTCAGGGCTAAGAATTTATTGATAACCATTGACCAGCCAGTGAATAAAGACTCGGAACTACATCCTTTAGTTCGTTGGCAGTTTGTTGGAGGTATGCCGGAGGCCGACCGAAAGGCTTTTTTATTTAATCACGTGATAGATAGCCATGGGCGAAAGTTTGATATGCCTGTCTTGGTTGGAGCAATGGCTGGTAACCGAGCGATTTACTCAATTGGTATGGGTGTTGCGATTGATCAGATCGCTGCGCGGTGGGATCAGGCAATTGCCCACCCGATTGCCCCTATTTTAGTAACTGATGCAGATTGCCATGAGGTTGTTTGGACGGGGGATGATTTGATTGGGCAGGGTCGTGGGCTCGATTGTTTACCGATTCCTATTTCAAGCCCTGGTTTTGATGCTGCCCCCACTTTAACTGCAACCAATGTCATTACAGTCGACCCTGAGACTGGTGTTCAAAATATGGGGACATACCGAGCTGCATTAAAAGCAAGCGATCGGCTAGTAGTTCGAATGGCAACACGCTCGGGCGGTGCTGGGGGGTATGCGCATTACTTAAAGTATCAAAAAATGGGTATTAAAAGAATGCCATGTGCCATTGCTTTGGGTTGCCCGCCATCGGTAGCTTTTGTCGGACCCCAAAAACTCCCAATTGGTGTCGATGAGTTTACAGTAGCTGGTGGTCTGGTTGGCGCACCGATTCGTATTACAAAAGCCAAAACAGTCGATTTACTAGTTCCAGCTGAAGCTGAAATAGTGATTGAGGGTTATATTGATACGGAATATTGTGAACCAGAAGCGCCTTTTGGGGAATCTCACGGGCATATTGCTTTAGAGGAATTTAATATGCCGATGACCGTTACGGCAATTACGCATCGGCGTAAGCCAATTGTCTTGTCATATATTAGCCAAGTCACACCGTCAGAGTCCAGTGTGATGAAGCGCGTTGCATACGAGCCACTTTTTCTAAATCATTTAAGAGATGTTTTAGGGATTAAGGGGGTCAAGCATGTTTCTCTGCATGAGCCCTTGACCAATCTACGTCGGGTAACCATTATCACAGTTGCACCGCAGGTCCCTAGGACCGAGGTTTGGCGAGCTCTTTATGGAGCGGCCAATTTTAAGAGTGATTTTAGTAAGATATGTATTGCGATTAATGAGGATATTAATCCAGATAATTCAGATGCTTTATTTTGGGCGATTTCCTATCGGTCCAATCCGATTGAGGACATACAAATTACTGGTCACCGAAGTTTAGGACATGGACCAAGCCGTGAGGGGGGGGCGCACGAGGATTCGACTTTACTCATTGATGCCACGATTAAAAAACCCATGCCACCACTGGCCTTGCCTAAAAAAGAATATATGCAGCGTGCCCAACAGTTATGGGGGGAACTTGGCTTGCCGACTCTTCGCCCTCAAGAGCCATGGTATGGAGAGGCTAGTGGCGATTGGTTAGATATTTGGGATCAAAATGCTCGGGTTGCAGTTGCCGGAGGGTATTTAGATAATGGTTTGGTTAGTTTAGGGCAGCAAAGAAAAAATGTTAAACCGGAGACCAAATTTAGACCTACCATAGAGAAGGATTCGTAGTATGAAAAGAGTTAAGTTAGTGAGGTCTAGGCAGTGGCTATTAGGTATTTTAGTACTGCAATTTTTTCAAATCAATCTAGTATTTGCACAGCCTTGGCCCAATAAGTCGATTCGTATTATTGTTCCTCAGGGCGCAGCAGGATCGACTGATCAAGTAGCTAGGCCATTAGCTAAATTACTTTCTGATGAGTTGGGGCAGCCAGTATATTTAGAGAATCGGCCAGGTTCAGGCAGCGTCAATGGTACGGATGTAGCTGCTAAATCCGCACCCAATGGATATACTTTTTTAGCCGTTGCGGTATCTTTTTCTATTAGTCCGAGCATTTATAAAAAATTACCCTATGACGTCTTAAAAGATTTTGAACCGGTTACGCAATTAGCATCTTTTCCCAATGTGTTGGTCGTATCTTCTGCACTGCCGGTGAAGACTGTTAAAGAGCTGATTGCTTATGCCAAAGCTAATCCTGGGAAATTAAATTATGGTACGAGTGGTATTGGTACAGGTACGCATTTATCGATGGAATTATTTAAGCATATGGCTGGAGTTGAAATGGTGCATGTCCCCTATAAAGGTGGAGCAACTGCAGTCAATGCTTTACTTGCCAATGAAGTGCAAGTCAATTTAGCGACTATTTCGACGGCAATACCGCATATAAAAGCAGGAAAATTAAGGGCTTTGGCAGTTTCTGGGCGCTATTCTGTGCCATCTCTACCAGGTGTTCCAACTTTGGCTGAATCGGGTTTGCCTGGTTATGAATATGATTCCTGGATTGCCTTGTTAGCGCCTGCGAAGACCCCTAAGGCGATCTTAGAAAAAATGAGTGCAGCCACCTTTAAAGCATCGCAGTCGCCTGAGATGAAAGTCATTCTTGATATGGAAGGTGCCAAGCCAGTTGGTAGTTCACCGGAGGAGTTTCAGCAATTTTTAAAAGCGGAGATTGCCCGTTGGAAAAAAGTGGTCGACTACGCGGGCATTTTGCCAGAGTAACTCCGCTATGAAAAAGTAAGCAATTTTTTTGATGGATGTTTGATCTTCAATGCATGGCCTTAATCGATAGTAGCGCCTGAGTTGGCAATTACTTTAGACCATTTACTCAGTTCCGCTTTAATGTGTTTGGCAAATTGATCACGGTTGCCAGCCATGATTACGAGTCCATCGGACTTCATTCTTTCTTGCATCTCTACGGATTGCATAATGCGAGTAATCCGAGTATTTAATTGGTCTAATACGTCAATGGGAGTACCTGCAGGAGCTAAAACGCCGTACCATTGACTGGACTCATAGCCAGCGAGCCCGGGTATTGACGAGATTGTTGGCAGATTGGCAAAGGCTGCCAAGCGCTCAGTACTTGTAACTGCAAGGCCTTTTACTCGGCCGGTAGAGATCAGATTGGTTGCGTTGATTGCTGGCAAAAACATGACCGGGGCTTCACCTGCTAAAAGGGCTGTAATCGCAGGTCCTGAGCCACGATAAGGGATATGTTGCATTTGAATATTGGCCATGGTGTTAAGTAGCATTCCAGCAAGGTGTGGGGTGCTACCATTGCCAGAACCCGCAAAACCAATTTGATTTGGTTTTGCTTTTGAGAGGGCGATTAAATCGTTGACGTTTTGCACTGGTAAGGAGGGATGGACAACCAGTACATTTGGACCAAGAGCCATGAGACTGACTGGCTCAAAACTTTTAATGGGATCGTAAGGTACTTTTTTATACAGACTCGGATTAGTGACATAGCCTGCGCCAGTAAAAAGAAGAGTTTGCCCATTCGGATTCCCTTTCGCTGCGATTTCTGTTCCGATATTCCCATTGGCGCCACCGCGATTTTCGATGATGAAGGACTTACCAAAACTTTCGGTCAATTTTTGAGCTAGGATTCGACCGGCTGTATCCACTCCTCCACCAGCAGGAAATGGCACGATTAAGTGCACTGGTCCGGTCGGGTAGGGCTCTGCAGAATGGCTCAGGGATCCACCCAAAAAACCACTCCAAAGAGTCAATAAGATGAATAATTTTGATACGGAATATGGATAATTCAAGATGACCTCTTGCCTGTTTGAATCAGTTAAAATAAGAACTAGTGATTTTATATGAATTAGCTGAATCCAGACCAATAGATAAAGACAGATGCCAACCCCAATCAAAATAATTGCCTTTCCTGGAGCACCCAACTTACCCGTTTTTGCTGCGCTTCAAGAAGGATTCTTTTTAGAGCAGGGTTTAGACGTCAGTATAGAAACCACACCGAGTTCTGTTTATCAGATCCAGCAGTTTCATGCTGGGGTTTTTGATATTGCGTTTACGGCGTTTGACAACATTGTTGCATACCAAGAGGGACAGGGTGCTGTGGCGCTTGATGGCGGGAGTGATTTTCGAGTGATTATGGGCGCAACTCAAATTGAACTGAGTGCGATATTTCACTCAAGTATTCACTCTAGTCAAGAGATCCGGGGCAAGAGTCTTGCCTTAGACGCTGTCGGTACTGGCTTTGCTTTTGTCTTTTATGCCATGTTAGAAGAGTTAGGTTTAGGTCGTAATGACTATTTGCCGGTTGCGGTTGGTGCCACGCCAGAGCGTTGGCAGTCTGTTAAAGATGGCCAGCATATCGGTACCATTACGATCGAACCATTCACTAGCATTGCCAAGGCGGCTGGATTCCAAGTGTTCAGACAAAGTTCGCAAACTTTCTCGGCTTATCAGGGCGGTATTGTGGCGGCAAGGGCTAGTTGGTTAACGCAGCATGCCAAGCATGCTCAGGGATTTATTCGTGGGTATTTAAAAGGACTTGCCTGGACGCTCGATCCGAATAATCGTTCTCAAGCATCCGAATTATTGTTAGCAAAAATGCCAGATATTAAACCCGGTGTGATATCTGCAGTCATGGCAAGTTTATTGTCTGCGCGCTCTGGATTAACACCAGATGGTAAGGTTTTGTTAGAGGGTATGAAAACCGTAGTTGAGTTACGTAAGAAATATGGTACGGGTTCATTAGATTCTTCGCAATTAGATCAATACTTAGATTTATCTCATTATCAGCAAGTTATTCATGAGGGGTAATTTCTTTAATGAATGACATATCAAGGTTTACAACTTGAGCCTAGACCTGCTGATCTAATCGACGGAGTTACCCTAAAAGCTGTTGGTCAACCATTAGCGCGGAAAGAGGACCTGCGTTTAGTGACGGGTCAGGGGCGCTTTACAGACGACTTTAATTTACCTAATCAGTCTTGGGCATGGATGGTTAGATCACCCTATCCGCATGCACGTATTTTGCATATTGATAAAGATCCTGTTTTAGCAATGCCTGGTGTATTAGGTGTTTTTACAGGGCAAGATTGCCTAGCAGATGGATTAAACGCCATCGATCACAGTCCGGTACCTTCGACCAAGTTTGATGTCCGCTTGCGTGGACCGAGCGATACGCCAGTTTTCCTTGGACGTCATTTTTTATTACCAACCGATAAAGCCAGATATGTTGGAGAAGCCGTAGCCATGGTTGTTGCAAAGACGCGTGAGCAGGCCAGACAAGCTGCGCAGGCTTTACTAGTGGACTATGAAGAATTACCTTGGGTAGCAGATACGCAAAAAGCTGCCGCCTCTGATGCCCCTTTGGTTTGGGAGGATCTGCCCAATAATATGCTAGTGGATTCAAGTTTTGGTGACGAGCAAGCTACCATGTAGCTTTTGAAAAGCCGCCCATGTAGTTCCATGAAAACGCACATTAACCGAGTCACTGGAGTACCTCTTGAGCCACGCGCTGCATTGGGTAATTTTGACAAGACGACACAAAGTTACACTCTATACGCAGGTAGTGGAGGGGCAGTACGGCAAAAGAAAGAGCTCGCACAGGTTTTAGGGATTGACCCAGAAAAGGTACGTGTTTTATCCTATGATGTTGGTGGGAACTTTGGGACGCGTAATCGAGTTTTTGTGGAATTTGGTCTAGTTATGTGGGCCTCGAAAAAAATCGGCTTACCCGTGAAATATCGGGCTGATCGAACAGAGGCTTTTTTAACTGACTATCAAGGCCGAGATTTAGTCACAGAAGTTTCTTTAGCGATTGATGCCAATGGTAAATTTCTGGCGATGCGAGCCAATAATTTGAGTAATGTTGGATTTTGCTGTGTTTCTTTATCGCCATTGAGTAAAGGCTCGGGATTAGTAACTGGTTCCTATGATATTCCTCTATTACTTTTAAGGTCACGAGCAGTTTTTTCAAATACGATGGCAACCCAAGCTTACCGAAGTTCGGGCAGACCAGAAGTCACATTTGCGATTGAGCGCCTCATTGATAAAGCAGCTCGTCAAATCGGCATAGACCGGTTGGATTTGCGCCGCAAGAATTTAGTTAAACCAAGTCAGATGCCTTATACCAATGCCATTGGTTCGACTTATGATAGTGGCGAATATGAAATTAATATGGACAAAGCCCTATTACTAGCAGATTGGCAGGGTGTTGAGAAGCGTCGCGCGCAGGCAAAGGCAAGAGGTAAGTTATTAGGTGTAGGCTTTGCTAATTATGTTGAGTCTTCGATCGGATTTCCAAAAGAGCGGGTTGACTTGATAGTCCGCGAGAAGCATATTGAAGTTGTGATTGGAACGCAACCGGCAGGACAGGGTCATGAAACAAGTTTTTCGCAAGTGACGGCTGATTTACTGGAAGTATCTTTCGAACAAGTCTTTATTACGATGGGCGACACCAATATTGTGAGTGCGGGTGGTGGGACTCATTCCGGGCGTTCATTACGTCATGCAAGTACGGCCTTAGCTTACGCCGCAATTGATTTAAAAGTCAGAGCTAAAAACATATTAGCAGCTGTCTTGGGTGTTTTAGTAGACGAGATCGAGTTTGAGCGGGGGCTATTTGTTCACGGGCCTTCGAAGACTCAAGTAGATTGGTTCGAATTATTGCGACTGGCACAACGATCGGAGTTACCTGCCGATCTGCAAGGCGGTATTCAAGTACGACGTGATAATGAGATGCATACACCGGTCTTTCCGAATGGAACTTGTATTTGCGAGATCGAGATTGATCCGCAGACCGGTGCTCTAGCTATTTTGAACTATGCCACGGTAGATGATGTTGGACGTTGTATTAATCCGATGATTGTGCATGGGCAAACACATGGCGGTATTGCTCAGGGTGTTGGGCAGGCATTATGGGAACAGTGCTTTATAGATGCTAGTTCAGGGCAACCATTGAGTTGCTCATTCATGGACTACGCCATGCCACGCTTTGATAATTTACCGAGTTTTAAAACTGAAATCGCACAAGTTTTGTCACCCACAAACCCTTTTGGTATCAAAGCTGGCGGTGAGGGTGGAACGACTCCTGCTTTGGCCGTTATTGCGAGTGCCGTTGAAGATGCCTTAATGCCAATATGTGGCCCTATAGAAATTCCCATGCCAATTACGTCAGTAAAGATTTGGACTGCCTTAGATGCTGCTCGAAAAAATAAAGAGGGTCTGTTATGAGTATGGTTGGATTAGAGGTGAATGGTCGATTGGTATCCAAAGACGTGCCAGATAATATGCTTTTAGCTGAATTTTTACGAGACAGTTTGGGTCTGACTGGCACCCATGTTGGTTGTGATACCACGCAGTGTGGCTGCTGTATTGTTTTAGTGGATGGGGTATCGGTCAAGTCCTGTACAGTCCTTGTGGCTAACGCGAAGGATAGTCGCGTTGTAACTGTTGAAGGTTTATCTGATGGGGTTCATTTACATCCTATTCAAGAGGCATTTATAGAGCATCATGCTTTGCAGTGTGGCTTTTGTACTTCAGGGATGATGATGTCTGCCGTCGATTTAATTAATCGCCACGCGAGGGTATTAACACCCGAGGAAGTCCGATCTGAGATGGAGGGAAATCTTTGTCGCTGCACGGGCTATCATAATATTGTCAAAGCGATAGTGGCTGCATCAGAAAAAATGCATGTGCGTTAAGTCAATGCCAGTAATGAATAACCAAGCGAATTGCTATTTACGAGGTAGTAAATGAGTCCAATGACTTACCATCGTCCGACTACTTTAGGACAAGCCAAAGAGCTGTCTCAGACCTTAGAGAACGCAGTTTTTATGTCTGGCGGCCATACTTTGTTGCCGGCGATGAAGCAGGATTTAGCTACACCAGACCATGTGATTGATTTAAGTCACATAGGAGAATTAGAGGCTATAAGGGTTGATTCCAATGATTTAATCATTGGTGCGATGTCTACACACGTCCAAGTTGCTACTTCAAAAATTGTCCAAGAGTTAATTCCTGCATTAGCTGGTTTGGCTGGCTCCATTGGGGATCGCCAAGTACGTCAACGGGGAACTATTGGCGGATCGGTTGCTAATAATGATCCTGCTGCAGATTATCCATCTGCCGTGTTAGGTTTGGGTGGAACGATCATTACAAATCTGCGTGAGATCAGAGCTGATGATTTTTTTGTGGGATTATTCGAGACTGCGCTGGAGCCCTTTGAAATTATTATAGCGATTCGGTTTCCAACTCCTTTATCCGCTGGCTATGCAAAATTCAAGAGCCCAGCAGCTAGGTATCCACAGGCGGGAGTTTTTATTGCCAGATTTGAAGGATCTGTTCGAGTAGCTGTGACTGGAGCTGGGCAATCTGGAGTGTATCGTTTAGTTCAGCTAGAAAAAAA
>RFMZ01000147.1 GCA_009927445.1 Betaproteobacteria bacterium | reverse complement strand
ATTATCGTAGCCAGTTTTTCTTAAGAAACTTTTTTAGAGACAACTTTTTTCCAAAGTTCCATATCTTTGATGAGGTAATCCCCAAATTCTGATGGAGTCATTTTTTGCATGACTATACCACTCTTATTGGTAATAACTTCGACAAGGTCCTTATCAGAGATGGCCTCATTAAAATATTGGTTTAATTGTTCAAGTACTTTTGGATTTATACCCTTTGGCCCGATTACTCCGTAGTAAACCCCGATATTAAAATCAAAACCTGCCTCCTTGAAAGTTGGAACTTCTGGCGCGAGTGGTGATCGTTGATTGCCGCTAATGGCCAGGGATATGATCTTATCTGATTGCACATCGCCCAATAGCGGATTAATTAAAAGATCGATTTGCCCTCCCATTAAAGCAGCCAATGCATCTCCCCCTCCTTTGTATGGAATGTGTGTCATTTTAATATTTGCTGTTTGTTCGAAAAGTACGCTGGCCATATGAGGAGTTCCTCCCTCACCGGAGGATCCATAGTTTAATTTTCCTGGATGAGCCTTCGCGTAGGCTACTAATTCTTTTATGGAGTTGAGCTTTAAATCTTTATTTACTTTGATGATTACGGGGCCGATACCTAGATAGGAGATAGGCATAAAATCTTTTTTTACATCGAAGTTCATGTTGGGGTAGAGCGCAGGACTAATTGCAATGCTATTGGCTACGATTAATAATGTATGGCCATCAGGTTTAGTTCTCGCAACAAATTCCGCGGCGATATTACCGCCGGCTCCTGGTTTGTTTTCAACGATCACAGGTTGTTTGAATTTGACGGTTAAAGATTTTGCAAAAGTTCGAGCGACTAAATCAATACTACTACCCGGTGAGAATCCAACAATGAGGGTAATGGGCTTCTCACTCGGGAATGGCTGGGCAAAAGCTAGCGGTATATGGTTACTAAATAATATAAAAAAGCCTATAAACCATTTTTTTAAAGTGTGATTTTTCATGATTCAACCTTCTTTTTAAGTGACATAGCCTTGTGTAACATCATCTATTTGTAATTCGATACTTCTGTTTTTATAATCTTGATAGCCACCACCTCCCGGAGTTTTTAAAACAACGACATCTCCAGGATTTAGAAGTTGAGGCTTGCGTGAATCGATTATCTGACCATTAATGCTAACGCTACCTAACGCACCAGCTTGACCCCCTTCAATACCTGGAGCTGCAATATGGATTCGTTCAGTCAGAAAAACTACAGAAACTGGACTTACATGTTGATTGATGAAGGATACCATTTCACCAAGGCCGCCGCGATATTTACCTCGCCCCCCTGAATTAGGGATAAGTGTTTTTGTTTCAAAGAAAAAAGGTGCATCACGTTCGACAATTTCTATCGGAGTTGGTGAGATATTACTTGGCCAGGACATTACTGACGCACCATCTTTGCTAACTGTAGCTCCCATTCCACCATTATAAAAAAGGACTGTTGCGAATGGTTTGCCATCTGCGCGTAGGCCGTTAAGATTGGTAATCCAGACTGGTGATCCCGAGGCTGCCATTACTTGCTCAGGTAATATGGTTGCTAGTGCTCCAAAAATAAGACAGGGTACATAATGACCCGTGCAAGATCTTCCCCCAACTGGGGCTGGAGATTTTGGATTTAACATTGATCCTTCCGGTGCCTGGATGATGAGAGGTTCAAATAATCCGTGATTATTCGGGAGTGATGGAAGTAGTAGGCTTTTAATCGCGTAAACTGCCATAGCATTGGTATAAGATAAGACGCAATTAATTGCAAAGGGTTGTTGTGGAGATGAGCCACTAAAATCACAAGTAATCGATTTATTTTTGATAGTAATAGCAACACAAAAATTAAATCTTTCGTTAAAACCATCGGTTTGCATCGAATACTGATATAGGCCTTCTGGTAGTTTCTGAATTGCTTCTTGCATTGCTGTTTTACTTCGTTCAAATAACTCGTTAGCTAGACATCAATATTTGTTAGGGTGTACTCTTGCATCAGGTTTGATATACGCGAACTGATTAACTCCACAGCACCAACGTGGCAAAAAATATCACCCACAGTTTGATCTGGTGTACGAACATTGGTTCGAATGAGCGTGACGAGGGTTGGGTCTGGCTCGCCATTTTTTAAAAGGGGCATAATTGGGATATGAAAACCTTCTTCAAATAATTCACGTGCATCAACTGAGCGAATTTTTCCACCGATATCAGGGACATGCCCTGCTGTTGCTGAAAAGCCAATAATTTCTTGCAGATAAAAAATTGGTTTAATTAGACAAACATCGTTTAAGTGGCCAGTACCAATCCATGGATTATTAGTGATAAAGATATCACCATCTGACATATTTTCTTTACCAATTTGATTGATCGTTGCTTGAACTGTTTTCGGAAGAGTGCCAATAAAGGAGGGGATACTTCCACTATTTTCAGCAATGGCCTGGCCTTGAGAGTTGGTAATAACAACTGCAAAATCATTCGCTTCAGAGGATAGCGTTGAAAAAGACGTACGAATAATTAGCTGAGCAGCTTCATTTGCGATTGCCTGGATTCGTGTCCAAAATATTTTTAAAAATATAGTATCAAAGGGTGTTTGTGGTTGTGACATATTTGAGTTATTTAAGCATTAATAAGCATCAGAAGATTATCATTATTTGTTTTTTCTATAGATGCGGTTGGGCCGACGACAATTGTGGTACTAGAGTCTTCGATTAATAATGGACCTTGTTTTTTGAAATTGTTAGGTAATTGACCACGATTGAAAATAGGCGTATCTACAAAAGCATTTAGTTCTTTGAAATATACAGGTCTGTTCAATTCGATAGGGGATTTTTTTATCTCAGGCAATGGAGATCTAATCCATGGCATGATTGGTTTTGAAATACCATGAACGCGTAAATTTACGAGTTCAATAACTCCATTAGGGGGTATTCTGCCAAATTTTTTAAGATAAGCGCTTAGAAATGTTTTTTGAATATCATCTGAGTAATTTTTATTAGTATTGAGGTATGTTTTGGTGTGGTTTAAATCAAAGAGTAAGTTAAATCCTTGACCGACAAATCGTGCTTCAGCTTGATAGGTTATTTCGATTGGAGAGAAAGTTTCTGACAAAGAAATTAATGTGTGTCGAACTTCATTTTCTAGATCAGATAAGGTAATTTTAAACTGTTTAATATCATCTACCTGAGGTCTAAAACTAATTGTTTTTGATCTATCCGCTCTAGCTGGAGCAATGAGTAGGCCAAATGCAGAGGCAACACCTGCATTCGATGGACAAAGGATTTTAGTTACACCGATTTTTTTTGCGATCGAGTAAGCATGTAGGGGGCCACCACCACCAGTCGCTACTAAGACAAAAGATTTTGGATCATGGCCATGCTCAGCAACATGTAAGCGTGCTGCTGTCGCCATATTTTCGGCGACGATATCATGAATACCTAAAGCTAATTGAGTTGCTCTGATCGCTAGTGCCTCACATAGATGTGTCGTACTTTGGAGTGCGAGTTCCCTAGATAGGGGGAGTTTACCACCTGCAAAAAATAGTGGGTTAAGGTAACCCAAAATTAAATTTGCATCCGTAACGGTAGGTAAAAGGCCGCCAAGCCCATAACTAGCTGGGCCAGGCTCAGAGCCGGCACTTTTGGGACCAACAGTGAGGAGTGCAAGTGCGTCTAATTCAGCGATACTTCCGCCTCCTGCGCCAATTTCAATGAGGTCAACAGTAGTAATATGAAGTGGAATACCACTACCTGGAACAAATCTTTTAAGTCTTGCCGCCTCAAAGGCATGGGTAATAGCTGCTTGGCCATTTTCGATTAAGCATAGCTTAGCCGTGGTTCCACCCATATCAAAAGCCAGTAACTGCTGAAAATTTTCTTCCTTACCAAAATAGGCTGCGCTAGTCACACCTGCTGCTGGCCCAGATTCTAAAAGCGCAATGGGATTATTTTTTGCTTCTTGAAGTCGATTTAGTCCACCATTCGACAGCATCATAAGGGTTTGAGATTGAATTCCTAAGGAATTCAACACCTTTTCAAAGCTCCCAAGATAGGAGTTAGCAAGAGGTTTTATATAGGCATTCGTCACGGCGGTAGAGGTTCGTTCATATTCTCGAATGATTGGACTCACTTCGGAGGATAGAGTAACTACGATAGATGGATATGTCTTTACGATTAGTTCTGCTAATTGTTTTTCATGTGACGGGTTACAGTAGGAATGTAATAGGCAGATGGCGATAGATTGAACGCCTAAATCACTAAGTTTTTTTATTGCTAGCATTGACTCATCGAGATTGAGGGGAACTAACTCCTCGCCTTTTGCATTGATTCGTCCACTTACCTCAACGCGATGGGATCTTAAAATAATTGGTTTATTTCTTGAAATAGCCAAGTCGTATAAATCATATTTTCGTTCATTACCCATTTCAATAATATCTTTAAATCCTTGATTAGTAATCAAGCCAGTTACGCACCCAGTCCGCTCGATTAAAGCATTCGTAAATAGCGTACTAGCGTGCACTACTCGTGAAATATCTTGTGGATTAATAGTTTGAGATTGGATTAATTCTTCAAGGCCTTTAATAACCCCGATCATTGGATCAGAGTGCGTTGTTAAAATTTTTAACTCATAAATTCGGCTCATTTTGGACTCAATTGCAACAAAATCCGTGAATGTTCCGCCAATATCAATGCCTATTGACCAATGTGACACTGAGATATCCTTGTAAAAATAATCAAGAAAAAATAATACTTCGCTGGTATGCAGGAAGTTGAGTGATCATACTTTTAGTTTGCCTAGAAAATTTAGTCAGCTTGCGCACCTGAGTCTTTAACCACTTTTGCCCATTTTTGGACCTCAGAGCTAACATGTGAAGAAAACTGAGCAATGGTTCCACCTACAGGATCTGAGCCTTCTTTTGCCAAAACACTTCTAAATTCCGGATCACTCAGGATACGATTTACGACTTCATTTAGTTTGTTTATAATTTCTGATGGGGTATTTGCTGGCGCAAATAAGCCTTGCCAAGAGTTAATTTCGTAATTAGGGTAACCTATTTCAGATATTGTTGGAGTATCTGGAAGAGAGCTCACTCTGTTTTTTGTAGTCACTGCTAGAGCCCGTAATTTACCGCTCTTAATATGTGGAAGCATACCTGGCAGGAGGCCGAAATGCACTTCAACTTGGCCTGCTAATAAATCGTTTAAAACAGGCGCATTGCCTTTGTATGGAATATGCGTCATTTGGATATTAGTAATTGTTTTAAACATTTCACCCGCAAGGTGAGGCGACGTCCCTGAGCCAGATGAGGCGTAATTCAATTTACCAGTATTTTCTTTTGCGTAAGTAATAAATTCTTGAATTGTTTTTGGCGGTAATGAGGCGTTAATTACAAGAACAAGAGGTAAGGATGAGATTTGAATTATAGGTTGAAGATCATTCAGAGTGTCATAACTTAATTTGGATCTTAGACTTGCGTTAATTGCTAGAGAGATTGTGGTCAGTAAAATCGTATGTCCATCAGCTAATGATTTAGCTGCATGAGCTACACCGATAGTAGATCCTCCTCCAGCACGATTTTCAACTACTACGGGTTTACCAAGTTGTGAAGAAAGTTTTTGGCCAATGGCTCTTGCGGTTACGTCTGTGCTACCACCCGCGACAAAAGGCACAATAATCGTAATGGGTTTACTAGGATAGTTTTGGGCCAAAATTAGCTTTGGGCTAAAACAAACAGCTACCATGACTAAAGCGATTAGATAGTTTTTACTGATTTGCCAATCGAAGGATATGAATATCATTTCTAAGAAGCTATCTAGTAGCTGCTATTACGGGATTTGCAATCATGCCAATTTTTTCGATATGAATTCGCATTACATCACCAATATTTGCAAGTATTGGTGGATTGTGATACATACCAGGTCCAGGGGGCGAGCCTGTAGCTAAAACATCCCCAGGTTCTAGAGGGAAAATTCGTGATAAGTGGGCTATAAATTGTTTTATAGAAAAAAGCATTTCTGAAGTATGAGCACTACAGACTTCTTTGTCATTTAAATATGTTTTCACAGTTAAATTTTGTGGATCAGGTATTTCATCTTTGGTAACTAAATATGGCCCCATAGGACAAAAGGTTTCAAATCCTTTGGAGATGAGTAAAAGACCCTGTGCTTGTAAGCATCGAGCAGAGACGTCATTCATAATTGTGTAACCTGCAACATAATCTAGTGCATTTTCTTCTTCAACGAAATAAGCTCGCTTACCAATAATGACAGTTAGCTCTCCTTCAAGATCTAATTGTTTGACAATTTTGGGGTAAATGATGGGTTTATAGGGGCCAGTAATAGCCGTGGCGTATTTTGAAAAAATATGGGGCATTGGTGGTGTCACAATTTTTTCTTGGCGAGTTGCGCCTTCTTTTCTTAATTCTTCTAGGTGTCGTAAATAGTTTCTACCACCCATCATGATTTTGCTAGGATTTAGGATAGGCGACTGCAGGTCTACTAGTTCTTCAATAGTACCAAGGTTGGTATTATTTTTGGAAAGGTATGATGAAATTGCATCCTTTGCCAAATGGAGCGCTGCATCACCCATAGCCATAATGTTTACCATATTCTCTGGCAACTGATCCGAGGTGGGTAAAAAAGAATTTAAATGAATAATTCGACCATCAACTGATGCCCCAATTTTCATTGAGTTATTTTCTTGGTACGTGACTAGTTTCAAAGCTGTCTCCCAGTTAAATTATTTTTTTTAAGCATATCATATTTAATTTAAATCTTGATTTTGTCCTTGAGAAAATGTGTTAAGGTAATTTACAATTTTTCTCAATCACCTTGTAGTAAGTCGCAAATCAAATCCTTAGTTTGCGACAAGTTTCTCGTACCCCTAA
>RFMZ01000234.1 GCA_009927445.1 Betaproteobacteria bacterium | reverse complement strand
GGAGTATTCCTTAACTTAGTAAGAACGTAATCCATTTGATGAAGCTGTAAGTTAGCGAATTTTTTCGTCATATTGATACCTATAGGTATGAATTAATAAACCAAATTGATACCCATAGGTATTAAATAGCTAGTTTTCTAGTTGCGGCTAGCTATTGACAATGCAAGCGACTTTGGCTCAGATTCAACTAGCAAATTCTAGGTCAAATTTTACTGAATAGCGGACGGCAAATCTGTAGCATCATTATTGTTGGTAACATGCTCGGGAAGTCGCTGAATTGTCAAAGCACAGCGCTGTTCGATTAACGCAATGATTGCCTCAACCACTGAGCTGCCAGTAAAGTCCCGATCAGTTTCGGACCGGAGTTTGCGAGCGGCCATCGGGAGTTTTTTTGCTAGCTCCAGAATGCGCTTTTTAGTCGGCGCCTTGGCAAGCCCCACACTTTGTGCAAACTGATCCCAGTGCCTTACATGGACTTCGCTGAACTTGTATTTGCTGCCAATCTTCATTGCCATCTTTGGCGTCAGTGTTGGGTACACCGCTGTTGACAGCGTGTCGTAGAAAGGTGCCAAGACTATTGACTGGTTTGAGTAGAGCAGTGAGAAATTTTTTGCATGCGCATCATGATTACCGATTAGTGCGTTGAAGATCACGTAGTCAAGTAAACGTAGCACCTGCGGCGCACTTGGGCGCGTGACGCGGCGCACTAGCTCGAAGCACTGCGCGAGATCAGGTCCTCCCTCGTTTTGGTATTTCATTTCAGGAACAACCCCAAGTGCCTGACAAAAATCTTCTTGATGAAGGCGTCGCCTTTGTCCTTTTGACTCACTCAGTTCATGCGCATCTGCGATCCGGTCGTAGCGCTCAACTAACAAAAACGGACGACCACTAATAGTGTGCACCTTCGATTTCGCGGGTTTAAGTTGCACGGCATCTGCTAGTGCCAGACAGAAACCCTCGTTGACTACACTGTCTTCAACGGCTTGGATGGCGGGCTTCAGGATATGTGTGCTGGGCGACCCATTGCGTGGCAAGCCAATCCGATCACCATCAAAAACTACTGGCAGTTTATCTTGTGCGCCTGCCAAAGAAAGTCTCAAGTCCTGTTTGCCGGCCAGCATTGGGCGGCGTGGTAATTCATCGAGGAGGGCAACGACTTCTTTCTCGCTTAGCCATTGCACATCGTCCGGTTGGTTTTGCGCTGGCAAAGTCTGACCAGATTCCAGAAACGTTACAGCACCAGCACATTCACCACCGATGTGGTCCAAGAGTGCAAAGTCATTTTGGATAGAGACCTGGAACTGCTGCGCTATCAGGCGGCGCATTTTCCCCTCTGGTAGAATCCCTGCAAAATAGGGACGGGTTTTGTGATCATCGAAAGGCTCTCTTTGAAGGGGTAACGAGACGGACAGCGCAAAGGCTTTGGGCTGCAATAGCCAAACCTGGGAATAGTAAAAATTCAGCCGTCCATCGACTAGTGCTAAGGTGCCAACTCGGTCGTTGAATAACCAGACTTCTAGCTCATGTATCATGGTTCTTATCCACTATGATTTTTGGAGAGCTGCAGAGGGTAAGCCATTAAGCTGAATCTCGCCACCCAAAGCATCGATGACACGCAGAATATTCTCAAGGCGCAAGGTGGGCTTGCCTGCCTCAAGATCAACGATAAATCGAACGCCAACACCTGCTGCCAGAGCCAGCCGTGGTTGTGTTAGCCCTAGCTGTTTGCGTGCGAGTCGTAATGCTTCGCCAAGTTGTTGAGGTGATCGAATGGATATCATGGTTAATTTAGTTTCCCGTTCGGGTCATTATCATCTAATAGTGGCGTTTTTACAAGATATATTTCCCGATAGGGATTTATTCGCTCATCTGGTGCTATTATTCAATAAAATACCCCGAAAGGGAAATATTTAACATGTCGAGCTTAAAACACTCTTTCATCCAATTTAGCGTAGTCTAAGTTTCAAGTCAGAAAGAGTCTGCATAAACAGGCAGTAGAAAGTAAAAAATTGTCAACTGGATCGGTGGTCACAAACAGCCCAGTTGATTTTTTATAACCGACCCCACTAAAGAAGCTTGATGCTCGACTCAACAAACTTCTAGTCATTGAGAGATTGTTGTATCCACAGGCAGCAACATATCTGTTCGGCCCTGCGCAAATAATAAAATATGATCAAAAGCTGAACCAAAATACGCCTCAAAATTATCCTTTTCGACATATCCAAGGTGAGGGTACAAGGCAATTAGGAAGATGAATTAGTGGATGGTTTGCTTGCAAAACAGGCTCAGTCTCAAAAACATCTACAGCAGCAAAGCCAGGACGACCAGAGCGAAGTGCTTGTTCTAATGCGCCAGACTCGATTAGCTCAGCTCGGCTAGTATTTATGAAGAGGCTATCAGTTTTCATAGACTGGAGATCTTCAAGGGTAACAATTCCTTGTGTTTGAGGATAAAGACGCGTATGCAGGCTAACAACATCGCAGGATGCGTAAAAATGATTTTTGGAGGATGCTGACTGATAACCTAATTGGGCCGCTTTGGTGATCGATCCCTCTCTACCCCAGACTAGAATATTTGCACCAAAAGCTTGCGCAAGTTTAGCTACTTGGAGACCGACTTTTCCAAGTCCTAAAATCCCGAATGTTTTACCGCGAAGTTGTTTACCTAAATAACCTTGCCATAAGCCATTTTTAAGGCGATTAACTTCAGGAACCAGATTTCGAAGCGCTGCTAGAGTTAAGAGAATAGTGAGTTCAGCTGTTGAAGCACCTGTACCGACTCCTTCGGAAATCCGGACACCATATTTTTTACAAGCAAGTAAATCAAGATGGGTATTGATTTTCCCTATTTGTGAGATCAATTTTAGATGAGGAAGAGCGGCTAGTAATTCTGAGTTAATCTTTGTTCTTTCTCGAATTGTAACGATCACTTGGGCATTTTTAAATTGTTGAATTTGCTCTTGGATAGAAGTAATGGGCTCGTTGATAATTGTCACCGTATGATCGCTGAGTTTGGTAAAGCATTCTAAATGTCGAACGCAGTCTTGATAATCTTCAGGAATGACGATGTGCATAGTATTTCAAGGAAACGAGTCTATTTAAATAGGGATGAAGCAAAGTGTACATGAATTGAAAATACAAGAACTTGGCATCACTGAATAGATG
>RFMZ01000205.1 GCA_009927445.1 Betaproteobacteria bacterium | reverse complement strand
AGCGAAGAGCCTATGGTGGGTTGATCGGGCTAAAACTAGGCCATTTAGATTTCTAATCGATAGTTTATACTCGTGAAATCAAATAGTAAAAAAAATTTTCTGAGAAAACGGAGCGTACTTTTTGTTCATAATAGCCATCGTTATGCTCCAATATTTCTATGCTATAAAAAATATCAACAAGGTTTAGTCTGATGAATTTTCAATTGAATCCTGAACAAACCGCATTTGAGGATGCCGTGCATGACTTTGCTAAAGCTGAGTTAGCCAAAGGAGCACTAGAGCGAGCGCATAACCCAAATTTTCCATGGCAGATTGCCGAGCAATTAAGTCAACAGGGTTTACTAGGAATTACTCTTCAAGAAGAGGACGGTGGGCAAGGTGGAACGCTCATGGACGCTGTCATAGCGATACAAACCATTGGGTTATATTGTCCTAAGAGTGCAGATATTGTGCAAGCTGGAAATTTTGGGCCAATACGTAGTTTTGCCGAGTATGCAAACACAGAGCAAAAAGCCCGTTATTTGCCAGAGTTACTAGCTGGTAAGGCATTAATTTCTTTAGGGATGAGTGAGCCTGACGCAGGCTCTGCTGTCACTGAATTAAAGACTAGTGCCAGAAAAGTAGATGGTGGTTATATTGTCAATGGCAGTAAAGTCTTCTCTACGCACAGCCCGGATGCAAAAGTGTTTTTAATTTATTTACGCTATGGTTCTGGAACCGAAGGTATTGGATCGATGTTGATTGATCGTGATAGTCCGGCTTTGAAATTGGTAAGCCTGCCAGTTTTATGAGTGGTGAGCGCTGGTCAGCTTTGTACTTTAGTGATTGTTTTGTACCTGACCACAATGTTCTCTTAGGTCCTGGAGGATTTAAAAAACAGATTAGCGGATTTAATATTGAGCGCATTGGTAATGCTTCTAGGTCCTTAGCCTTGGGTCGTTATAGTTTTAATCAAGCCAAAGAATATGCTAAAACGCGCATGCAGTTTTCTAGAAAAATTGCTGAATTTCAAGGCATACAGTGGAAATTCGCAGAAATGGCGACTAAGTTAGAAGCTGCTCAATTATTACTATATAAAGCTGCAACCAATGCGGATGGAGGGTTGCCTTCGCCCTATGAAACAACGATGGCAAAATACATCTGCAATGAAACAGGATTTTATGTTGCGAATGAAGCCTTACAAATTATGGGTGCATCTGGTTATAGTCAGGATAATTTAGTCGAGTATTGCTTGCGAAGAACGCGCGGCTGGATGATTGCGGGTGGCTCGATTGAAATATTGAAAAATCGTATTGCCGAAGAAGTACTTGAGATGCGCTTTGATCAGCGCCCTTTAACAAAATAGTATGGAGAATCGTATGTTATTAATTCTGAGTCTTAATAAGACCTTGCTACAAAATCTGTGGAAATATTGTCTAAGTGGGTTTTTATGTGGTGTGTTTTTAATTCAGGCTCAAACAGGACCTTATCCGAACAAACAGATAAAGGTAGTTGTATCTTTTACCGCTGGAGGAACTTCAGATATCTTGGCTCGGGAAGTCTCAACACAGTTATCACAGCGTTTTAATGTCCCGGTTATCATTGAGAATAAACCAGGCGCAGCTGGAAATTTAGGCACAGAAATAGTTGGCAAATCAGCGCCTGATGGTTATACCTTATTAGTTAATTCGATTGGGCCCATTGCGATAAATCCTACCTTATTAAAAGTTTACCCGTTAATCCGCAAAAAGAATTAGAGCCAGTAGCTCTTTTAGCTGAGGTTCCAAATGTTTTAGTCATATACCCCGGTTTGGGGGTGAGTACAGCTGCTGAATTAATTGAATACAGCAAGGCAAGGCCTAATCAAATGAATTACAGCTCAACTGGAATTGGGACTGCCTCTCACATGACAGGATTTTTATTTAGTCAGAAGAATGGCATTAGTACTACCCACATACCCTACAAGGGAGCTGAAGCGGTGCGGGACTTAATTGCTGGTCGCGTACAATTTATGTTTGCCACGCTACCTTCTGTTAGTTCTTTAATAAAGGGAGGGCAATTAAAGGCGATCGCAATTTCCAGTAAGAAAAGATATGTGACTTTACCTGAGGTACCGACCTTAGCTGAAAATGGTATTCCGATTATTACGGGGTCTTGGTTTGGCGTTTTTGCCCCTAAAAATACGCCACCAGAAATTCTCAAAAAGCTCAACGAAAATATTGTTGATATCGTGATGAGCAAGAAAACGAATGAGAAGCTAATTAATGAGGGCGCGGAGCCTATTGCGATGAATTTGGCCGAGTTTTCTAAATTTGTAAAAACCGAATATGAAACCTGGGCTCCAATTGTGAGGGCCTCTGGCGCCAAACCGGAGTAACAATGACACTTCTGGAGCAGTTTGGCCTTTTCATTGCCTCGTATCCTGAAAATCTTTCTCCTCCAGATGAGCACGCCGCTAGGAGGGCTTTACTCGATTGGCAAGCTGCCCTCATTGCGGGATCGGATAGTGCTGTTGCTGAAAAATTAATTGCATCATATGCAACTGATTTGGGTTACGGGCCATGCTCTGTAGCTGGCAGTTCTTCGGCTGCAGGACTTCGAGTTGCAGCATACCTAAATGGCACGATCTCGCATATTGCAGAATTTGATGATATTTACCGAAATGGGGCTTATCACCCCGCGGCACCAACTATTTCTGCTGTTTTTAGTTTGGCGCAGGCTAGAGGGCTTAGCTTATCAAATTTATTGAGGGCTATTACCTTAGGATATGAGGTATCAACTCGCATTGCCGAAGTGATTCAACCAAGTCATTACCAGTTCTATCATACGACCGGAACTGTTGGCGTATTTGGAGCGGCAGCTGCTTGCGCCGCCCTATTGCAGCTTGATGAAAAGTCTTGCGCCCACGCCCTAGCCACAGCAGCAACATTTGCCAGTGGTTTACAACAAGCTTTTCGAAGTGATGCGATGACTAAGCCCATGCATGCTGGACATGCAGCCGAGGTCGGCTTACATGCGGCTTTAACTGCTGCGCAGGGTATGACCGGAGCTTTAGATATTCTTGAAGGGGCGGCAGGATTTGGTGCAGCAATGTCGAGCCAACCAAGGTGGGATGAGCTTTTCTTTGAGATCGGCAAGACCAGTCGAATTACGCAGATGACTTTTAAAAATCATGGCTGCTGCGGGCATAATTTTGCTGCAATTGATGGTGCAATGTATTTGATCAAGCAACATGCGATTGACTATCAAAAAATTCGTCGAGTTCGGGTCGGTGCTTATCAAGCCACTTTAGATGTCTGCGCTTACCGGCATCCGACGAGTGCGTTTGAGGCAAAATTTAGTCTAAGTCATACGGTTGCCTGCGGTATTTTATATGGTGCTGTGCGCGAAAAATCTGTTCAGGTAGAAAGACTCGGTCAGGAGTTAATTCGGTCTTTGGAAGACCGTATCGAATTAGTTTTAGACCCGCAAGCAACCGCTTTATTTCCAAAAGTAAGAAGTGCAAAGATTGCTATCGAATTACTCGATGGTCAAGTATTTGAACATCATCAATTAACTAGACACGGTGATCCAGACGATCCGTTAACGGATGATGAATTATTGAGTAAGTTTTTAGAATTATCTGAAGTACGTATTGGTCAGGACCAGTCAAATCAATTGGCAGAAATCATTATGCAACATGTAAATCCGCTTGTTTCTGAATTATCAAGTCGCTGGCATTTAATAAAAAGTTTGTCGGTTAAATGATGCGTCAGCAAATTCATTTACTCATATCGCAGGAGGGTTATAAGACCTATCAGGATCGAATTGAATCTGCGCTAAGTGGTGCTGGGTTAGACCCATGTCAAATAGTGCCAGTCCATTTAGAGGCAAATCCTGATCGCGCTGGTCATTACCCAATTGAAGTAGCCTTTTTAACGAGGGATGTAACGGGTAAATCGACGAAGGGGATGGTTCTGCCAACTTTACAGAGATATTACGATATGCTTCGTAGTTCACCCGGTCTTCAATGGATTCAAGGGCACTCTGCTGGCATTGATCGCCCCATATTTAAGGAGTTATTAGCTAGAAATGTTCGGGTCACAACTGGCTCTGGAGCAAATACTTCCTCCGTTGTTCAAACTGCGCTAGCTGGAATACTCGCCTTATCTAGACATTTTCCGGAAATGGCTATTGCACAAAAAGAGCACCGGTGGGCTACGATGATTGGCAGAGATGATCTGCCCCTCCTAAGCGTTCAGTCGGCGGTAATTATTGGATTGGGTCCGATCGGTGTAGAACTTGCTCGCGTTTTAAAGTATTTGGGAATGTCATTAGTTGGCGTAACTTTTGATCCTAAGAAGCATCCAGTGGATGATGTTTTTTCTCAGATTTATTCTTTTGATCAGTTTGATGCCGCATTAGCTAAAACGGATTACCTCATTTTGGCATGTCCCTTAACACAAGAAACTACCGGATTGATTGATCAAAAACGCCTCAGTTTATTACCAAAATCTGCTTATTTAATTAATGTGGCAAGAGGTGAAGTCGTAGATCAACAAGCACTAGTTATTGCATTACAAAAGCAAGAACTAGCGGGTGCTTTTTTAGATGTATTTGATCCAGAGCCCTTACCTATAGATTCAGTATTATGGGATATACCGTCGGTAATTATTTCTCCGCACACCGCCGGGCATTTTTCAGGTTTAGGGGATGAGGTTGCAAAGATTTTCTCCAAAAATCTCGTGGCGTATTTTCAAAATCAAGATTTAATCAATGAGGCATATCTCAAGTGAAAAACTTAATAAAAATCTTACAACTAATTTTTATCCTCATCTGTTCCAGTGCGGTAATAGCCTTTCCGGACAAACCAATACGAATCATCGTACCTTTTTCCCCAGGTGGAGGAACGGACCTTGTTGCAAGGACTATTTCTGAAGGGATGTCACGCGAACTTGGGCAATCGGTGGTTGTTGAAAACCGCCCTGGTGCTGGAACGACGATTGGTACAGATTTTGTTGTGAAGAGCCCAGCGGATGGCTACACTTTGTTATTGGCAACATTTGCACAAGCAGTCAATCCGAGTTTGATTAAGAATTTACCTTATAACGCTAGTCGCGATTTAATACCTGTGGCCATGGTTGGCAACTCTCCGAATGTTTTAGTAGTTCCCTCGCAAAGTCCATTTCAATCCGTTGCTGATGTGATTACCTATGCACAAAAATTCCCTGGCAAGTTAACGTACGCCTCGCAAGGAAATGGGACTTCTGCGCATCTGGCTGGCGAATTATTTATTAGCTTAACGAAAGTAGACATGGTTCATATCCCTTATAAAGGAGCAAGTCAGGCGATTACGGATGTGCTGGGTGGTCAAGTGCAGATGACATTTGCCACTGCCTCAGCGCGGCAAATTTAGTGAGGGGGGGTAAGTTAAAAGCTTTAGCAGTAACAACTAAAGAGCGCTCTGCAAGTTGGCCAAATACTCCAACGATGATTGAAGCAGGTGTTAAAGACTACGGGATGGAAAGTTGGTATGGTGTTTGTGCGCCAGTTGGGACGCCGCGTGAGATTGTCATGAAGTTAAATGCGGCAGTCAGCGCTGCTACGAAGACACGTTTTTTTACTAGTAAATTAGAGGAAGAGGGTTTGATGGCTAGGGCGGCTAGTCCAGAAAGCTTTGGGCAATATATCAAGCAGGAAGAATTACGTTGGGAAAAAATTATTCAAGCTGCGAAAATTCGATTGGATTGAGAAAATGATGGATAAAAATAATGAAATTTTATTGGAGTGTCATGATGGCATAGCACTACTAACTCTAAATCGTGGTGCAAAAATGAATGCTTTCTCGGACCAGATGCGCGCTCAATATTTAGAGGCACTTGACGAAGTTACTACGAATCGCAGTATTCGAGCGCTCGTAATTACTGGTGCTGGTAAAGGTTTTTGTGCGGGTGGCGACATTGCTGGTATGAAAAATAGAATGCAAGCCCCAGTTACAGAAATGGCTTTCAATGGCTGGACTAGGCAACAATATGTTGGCAGGACCGTTACTACCCTCATGAATATTCCAAAGCCAACGATTGCGGCGGTAAATGGTCCAGCTACAGGTCTTGGGGCAGATTTAGCAATTTCTTGTGATTTTGTGATGGCATCTTCAGGGGCTGTATTTGCTTGGAGTTATATTCTGCGAGAGATTATTCCCGATGGCGGGGGCATGTATTTTTTACCTAGACGTATTGGCTTATCAAAAGCTAAAGAACTGATTTTTACGGGTCGTAAGGTAGATGCACAAGAAGCATTGGCAATGGGAATTATTGATCGAATCAGTGGTCCAGATGAATTAGTCAGTCAATCGATTGCTTGGGCAAAAGAGCTCAGTCGGGGCTCTGAGGTTGCTTTAGCGTTAACGAAGAACATTATGAATCGCAGCTTTGAGACACCAGCTGAGCAAATATTTAATATGGGTAGTCAAGCACAAGGGATTTGTTATACGACTGCTGAGCACCATGCAAGTGTAGAATCATTTTTGGCTAGGGTGCCATCGAAGGATGTACCTTGAGTTTAGATTATTTATTTAAACCCAAATCTATTGCAATAGTTGGCGCTTCTGGAGATATCCAAAAACTGCAGGCTTGCCTGCGCATTATTTAAGCAAGAGTGGTTTTACCGGAAATATTTACCTAGTCAATCCGCGTTATACCGAGCTCATGGGTATGCGGTGTTACCCTAGTATTTCTGAAATTCCGCAGGCGCCTGATATGGCGATCATTCTTTTAGGTGCTAAATCATCCGTTACCGCCGTCAAAGAACTAGCTGAAAAAGGCTGTAAAGCCGCGATTGTTTTAGCGAGTGGTTTTGCTGAGTTAGGCGAGGCTGGGCTCGAGTTGCAGCAGGCCTTATTAGAAGCGAGGGGGACTATGCGCATTTTAGGTCCCAATACGATTGGTCTAGTAAACATTACGGATAATATTCCTTTGTCGGCCAGTAGTGCTTTAGAGACTGGCAAAATTGCATCTGGATCTGTCGCGATTATTTCTCAAAGTGGTGGTATTGTTGGATCTTTACTTTCAAGATCAAATGCAGGTGGTATCGGGCTTTCAAAATTAGTAGCAACCAGTAATGAAGCTGACCTTGATGTGGCTGACATGGTTGATTATTTAGTAGAAGATGCTTCTACTAAAATAATTGTTCTGTATATAGAGGGTCTTAGATCTCCCGAGAAGTTTCAGAAAGCAGCAAAGCGCGCCAATCTTGCAGGAAAACCTGTAATTGTTTTTAAAATAGGAAGGTCTGAAGGAGGCGCTCGGTCAGCGGCTTCGCACACAGGTGCGATGGCTGGAGAGGACAGGGTTTACGAGCAATATTTTTTACAAAACCGAACGATTCGTGCCCAGACATTTGCAGATTTAGTAGACTTACCGGTAGCTTTAGGCTCTCAATCGATTGGTAGTCAGGTCAAGAAGCGCGCTCTTCATGGTAAACGGATTGCCATATTAACTTCGAGTGGCGGAGCAGGAACATTAATTGCGGACAATCTGGGTATGCTTGGTTTTCAGACCCCATTACCGGATGAAATGACAGCGCAACAGTTAAGAAATTTAGATAAAAATTTACCCATTGATTTAGGTAATAACCCCATAGATGTTACATTGGCTGGCTTAAAACCAGATTTATTGCGTCAGATTATTGCAATCTTAGTAGATAGCCCAAGTTATGATGCGATTGTTGTCGTGGTTGGTTCATCTGCTTTAGCAATGCCTGATTTGATGGCGGACGCTATTGGATCAGTTAACCAGACTAAACCGATCTTTGCGTATATAAGTCCTTATGCGCCAGAGCTAACGAAGCGTTTTATACAGCGGGGTATTGCAGCTTTTCAAAGTCCGGAGGGTTGTGCGAAGGGCTTAGCAGCCCTCTGGCAGATATCACACTGGCCGGATTTAATGCCAGAGTTAACTTCGCAGACCTATGAGCGAGTTGCTTTAGGCGCGCAGAATTACCAGGGCACTTTAAATGAATCCGAATCTAAAGCGCTCTTTAAGAAATTTTATATTCCGGTTGCTCATGAGAAAGTCATTTCATCTGCAGCAGATGCGGTAGATTTTTATAGGCATGCAGAACAAAAAGGAGTTTTAAAAATCCTGAGCGCGGATATTTTGCACAAGACTGAGGTTGGAGGTGTCGCAGTTGGCGTATCTGTTTCCGAGTTAAGTCATTCTATGGCGTTGATGAAAGAGCGCGTTGAAAAAAATACTGGAAAACCAATTACGCAGTTTGTGATTCAAGAGATGGAAACTGCTGAATTAGAAATGATTGTGGGAGTTCGTAAGGATATTTTAGGTATGGTTTTAATGGTTGGTGCAGGCGGTGTTCGTGCTGAGATTGATCAAGATTCAGCGATTTATATATTGCCAACGGAGCCTTTTAAGACAATTACACGAGAGATCATTTTAGGCATGTTGGAATCTTTAAAAATTTGGCCTTTATTGCAAGGCTTTCGTGGCTCGAGTCAGCTTGACATAGAAGCGCTTATTTCTGTAATACAACAGGTTGCCATTTTAGCTGCGCAGTTTAGAGATAATCTATTAGAAGCAGAGATTAACCCGTTATTTGTTAGGAAACAAAATGAAGGGGTGGTTGCAGTCGATGGGGTTGTGATTCTGAATCCATAAAGATTTGGTTTTAGAGAGGACCTCTTTTTCTAGAAGAAAATTTTTTCAGAACATATTCTTCAAGACTTTTAGTAGATAATTGATTCAAAAATAAGCAACGAATAAAAAATTGGAGTAAATATGGATCAAGCTGGGAAATTGTACGTTAAGTCACTCAAAGATCAAGTTAGTCCACAGGAATGGGAAGCTCGCGTTCATTTGGCTGCTTGTTATCGTTTGGTAGCCCACTACGGTATGTCTGACATGATGGCTAACCATATTACTTTGCGCGTTCCTGGAGAAGAAAACGCTTTTTTAACCAATGCCTATGGCTTGATGTATGAAGAAATGAATGCCTCATCGCTTTATAAGATTGACCACGATGGTAAGGTATTAATGAAGCCTGATTTTGGTGATATGGAATATGGTATTAATATCCCAGGATATATTTTGCACAGTGCAGTTCATCATGCAAGACCTGAGGTGGCTTGTGTCATTCATACGCACTCATATCCTGGTATGGCCGTTTCATCATTAGAGTGTGGGCTTTTGCCGCTGACACAAACATCGATGCGGTTTTTAAAGATTGCTTATCACGACTACATGGGTGTTGTTTTGAATTTAGATGAGCAAGAAATTTTAGTAAAAGATTTGGGTGATGCTGATGCTATGATCCTTAAAAATCATGGCTTATTAACTTTGGGTAGGACGGTTGGCGAGGCTTTTAATTGGATGCACCGCTTGGAATTGTCGTGTAAAGCACAGATTGCAGCGATGTCCTGTAATTCGCCATTACAAAAGGTCTCTGAGAAGGTCTTACACGAAACCTATATGAATTATCAACCCCAAGTAAGAAGACCATATGGTGTCATGGAGTGGCCAGGTATGTTAAGACTTCTTGACCGTTTGGATCCAAGTTTTAGAGAGTAGCCTTATTTACACAATAAATCACGCCAACTCACAAAATCAATTCCAGAACGTTGAAAACTATTTTCACCACCATAAATAAGTTGTAATTTTGTTGGGTAATCATTCACAAACTGACCAGATTTTTTTCCGGCTTTAACATAGTCACTAGTAACCGTAGCGCCGGATTTAATTTCTATAGTTTGTAGTTTTTGGGTTATTTGCCCACCTACATTTTCAGTAATCTCATAAACCAGATCGGCCTCAACGCCATTATTATCACGCCAAAAATATATGTCAGCCGCTCGGCCATGATTATATTGATGTTTTAAATGCTCAATCACAACATAGCTCTCAAATAAAGCCCCCCTCATCGGATGCAAGCTTAGCGTTTCTTTATTTCGAATACCTAGTAACCAAGCGGCCAAACCTGTATCAATAAAATATAACTTAGGAGACTTCACTAAGCGTTTTCCAAAGTTTTTGTGATAGGGGGTTAGTAAATAAATGATGTCGCTGGTTTCTAGGGCAGACAACCATATTCGAGCATTTGCTGTTGATATGCCTGCCTCGCTTGCTAAAGCGCTCAAGTTAAGCAACTGGCCGGTTCTACCAGCGCATAACTTAATAAATTTTTGGAAAGATCCAATCTCTCGGATATTAATTAATTGACGTATGTCACGTTCTATATAGGTTGTAATGTAACTTGCAAACCAATCATGGGAGTTTTCTATTTGTCCATGAGTTCCTTGATGTGTTGTATAGATTGCAGGGTAGCCTCCCCTTAAGAGATGTTTATCTAGAGAAGCTTCACTATCCGAAATATTTTTTATCTCAGACCACTGTAGAGGAAGGAGCCGGCTCATGCCAATTCGACCAGCTAGGGACTGTGAAATCCCAGCCAATAAATTAAACTGCTGAGATCCTGTAAGAATAAATCTTCCAGGTTGCCTATCACGATCGACCATTCCCTGTAAATACGAGAATAAGTTGGGGCAACGCTGGACCTCATCAAAAATAGCACCATCTTCAAATCTTTTTAAAAATCCTCTTGGATCTTCTGTAGCGAAGCCTCTTTCATCTGGATCTTCTAAGCTGACGTAAGGTTTATCTCCAAACAGTTTCTTAACGATCGTTGTCTTACCTGATTGGCGCGGGCCAGTCACACCAACGATAGGAAAGGTTTGGGCCAAACGTAACAGGGTGGGAGAGATATTTCTATAAATCATACCTTATTATAGCAATATCTATACAAATTAACTATTAAATAGTCAATTTGTATATATATATTTAAAAAATCCATATTAATCAGCTAGTTTCTGACTTAGACTATTAGGTTTTACTTCTAGTCAAGCCTACTTTGTTGATAGCGAATAACGCAGTATTCGACTTTTATCCAAGGTGGAGATTTTTCAGGAATTACTATCGTTGGCTAGAGTGAAAGGACAAAAAAGACTAGATCAGATCTAGTCTTTAGATGTCTACTGGTCAGAGTGAGTCAAGAGGTTCCAGTTTTGAATGCTTAACATCAATACAAGGTATTAATCAGAATCAATCATGAGCGGTTAAATGAGCGATTAATCCAGCACATCCCCAACACTCCCCTATTTTCTATAAATAGCAGAAGTGTTGAGTATTTCAAGGGATTAATCTGCTTTGACATTCGCCTCTTGGATTAATTGCTTCCAGCGTTGATAGTCGCGTTTAACCATATTTTTTACTTCTTCTGGAGACGGGGAAATTGGTTTACCACCAGCTTTTTCTAGACGATCTCTGACATCTGGCATTTTAGAAACGGCTAGGACAGCATTTTGCCATTTTGTCACAATTGCAGGTGGGGTTTTTGCTGGCAAAAATAGACCAAACCAGGATTCGAGATCCAGGGTCGTAACACCAGTTTCAGTAATTGTTGGGGTGCTTGGTAAATTTGGATTACGAGTTGCGCCTGAGGTAGCAAAAACTTTGACACTACCCGATTCAATATGGGGTCGAGCAGTTGGTGCGATATCAAAAAATAAATCAACCCGTCCACCTAATAAATCGGTGTATGCCAGTTGCGCTCCACGATAGGGTACGTGGACTAATTCGACACCCGTTTTTTTCCAAAGGGCAGCAGCTAGAACATGTTGACCAGTCCCATTCCCACCAGAAGCATAGGTTAACTTTCCAGGATTTTCTTTAGCATATTTGATCAAGTCTCGCAGTGTATTAAAAGGCAGATCTTTTCGGCCAATTAAGGTGTAGCTATAACTGATAACAAGACCGGCTGGCTCGAAGTCTTTGATTGGGTCGTAGGGTAGTGATTTATACAGCCATGGATTCATCACAATATTCGAGATGGAGCCAACTAAAGCAGTATTCCCATCGCCTCCCATTTTGGCAACATAATCAGTACCGACTACTGTACCTGCCCCAGTTTTATTTTCTACAACAATGCTTTGGTTCATGAGGGGGGTGAGTTTGTCGGCTAAGACTCTGCCTACAAAATCAAATCCTCCACCAGGAGGTTGGGGAACCACGATTCGTAATTGTTTATCGCTCAGGGATATGTCAGACTGCGCAAAGCTCAGGGGCACCATCAGACTAAAAGCAAGCGTCAATACAGCAGAAGTGATAGTTTTAAACATTGAGCCAATCCTTTCCTTTTTGATAGAGTGATTCTACGGCAGATCCCTTTAGTTGGGGCATATCTTCTTTTACTTGAAAGCCAAGTTTAGTTTGGATATAAGCTAGGTGGCGATAGCCTTCGGGAAATGAGTTGAGCAGTTCTTGGTCTAATTGCAGCGAGATGGACGGATCAAGAGGGTTAATTCGATCTTTTTCATAAATAGGTTGGCGAAGAACGACTCCCCAAATACCATTTCTTTTTTCCATAAAGTCATAAAAGCGGCCAGTACAGACCACATCACACATAGCTCCATCGACAAGGCCGCGTTGGGTAATCGTCATTTTAGTCTGGGAAATCGCACGATGTTTGTTGAGCTCAACACTCGTTCCGCCCAAAAAATGGAGAATACTAACGCCCTTATTCCAACCCTCGATGGTTACCCGAATAAATTCTTCAAACGACCCTTGAAACCATGTAGCCATCATGACACCATCGCTATGCCAGACTGTTCTAAATTTATCCCACTGTCCAGAGTCACGCCAAACAACCCAGTTCTCCACCACGTCTCGGATTAATTGTTTATCGATTAGTTCATCTAGTTGGGTAGAGCTCATACCATTTCCTTATCTTTAAAGAGAAAATTCTATTTTAATACGCTGGCAAAGATGGAGTGTGGGATCAACCTCTAG
>RFMZ01000173.1 GCA_009927445.1 Betaproteobacteria bacterium | reverse complement strand
CTGCGAATATTCAAAGAAACTTTGGGTTGGTTCTCCCAACCAGATTTTTCACCTTTTAAAAAATGATCAAAGAATTTCTTCTGCAAAGTCGAGCCGTAGCGGCTGTAAAAATGCGTGAAATGGGTATCACCATGTACCTCAAGCCACTTTTGATCCGATGCCGCCTTTAAGTAACCCTCGAAATTTCCACGGGTATGTAAGCCTTGGCCACCCCAATTAGCGGAGATAATAGCGGTACTTTAATCTTTGAAAAGTCAGCAGTGCGAGCCCTATAATAGTCATCTAATAACTCCCGCTCTAGGGCTTCACCATCAATATTGGCACGATTTTTCTCTAACTGTTCGTCCGATAAAGTCAGTGGACCTGCCACTGTTTCACCAGTCATATTATTTTTAGCGCCACGATCGCCAACGCCGTTTTGAACACTGACAACTTGTCGACGATACCAATCTCCCAGAAAGTCACACAAGATCCCACCATGCCGACACAACTCTCGGTAATAATCAGACGAGCCCTCCCAAATACACAAGGCAGCGAGATGTTTTGGCTGAGTGGCGGCCACGGTCCATTGATTCATCGCGTAGTATGAAATACCGTTCACACCCACCTTACCATTACTCCAAGCTTGTGTTCCAGCCCATTCAATACATTCATGAAAATCTTGCGTCTCCTGCACAGACCAACAGTCAATAACACCCGGTGAGCGTCCCGCCCCTCTGGAGTCCACCCGCAAACAAATATACCCATCTGGAACCCAAACTTCTGGATCGACCAACTCCCAATTTTGATAATTGTTCGAAGATGTTTCTAGGATCTCTGGAACAGCTTTAACTACCCGCGTCCATTGACTCTTATAACCCTCTCTGAAGTCAAGACCCTTCGCATATGGTCCATAAGTAATAATGACTGGATATTTCTCTTGTCCAAGCGGTCGAAACACATCGGCCCGAAGGACCGTTCCATCAGACATCGTAATGGGCATATCCCACTCAATTTGCATACCATCTCTTACTTCGCTTTTCATTTGTTCCATAGTCATCTCATTATTGTTATCGATAAAAGCTGTCTTAATTATTTATAGCATCACCCATCTGAACTACTAGCTCTTTCCACTTAGCACGATCTTTGATTAAAAATTCTTTAAAGTTTTGTGGCGATACTTTAGCAACATCAAAACCAAAAAAATCAATCACCTTCGAAGTGTATTCTTCTGACTGCGTAATCTCCCAAACTTGTCTAGAAAATACGCGAATAATATCTGGGGATGTTCTTGCCGGCGCAACTATTCCAAACCATCCCCTAGATTCAAATTGAGGCATTCCTAGTTCTGCGAAAGTTGGTACATTCGGTAAAGATTTGCTGCGTTCTGGACCTGCAATCCCAATCGCTCTGACCTTGCCAGACTTGATAAATGGCAATGGTCCAGCGACCGTAGAGATCATGACTTGCACATTCCCCGCAACTAAATCCGTCGTTGCGGGTGGCGCTCCGGATATGGCACGTGAATCATTTTAATATTTAACGCTTTACTGAGTGTCTCTAAAGCGATGTGGGATTGACTTCCAAACCCAATGGATGCATAACTAACAGAATTGGGCGCCTTACTTGCAACCGCTTGTAAATCCTGTATTGTTTTCACTGGAAAATTGGGGTTAACAGTTAGAACTTGACTAAACTGGGCAACCATCGTTACAGCCTCAAAATCTTTAGCAGCATCGTAAGGGAGGGTTTTTTGCGTGGCTGGCGCCAAAGACAAACCAGCATCACTTCCAAGTAAAAAGGTGTAGCCATCTGGCGCAGATTTAGCAACGAATTGCGAAGCAATTGCTGCGTTAGCACCAGGTTTATTTTCAACGATCACTGTGTAACCGTGTTTCTTATTCAGTACCTCTGCTAAGGGCCTTACTAGACTATCTGCCGGCCCACCAGCTGGGAAAGGAACAACAATCTTGATCGGCTTAATCGGCCAAGTATCTGCTAATACTGGCGCAGTTGGTGCTAGCAGATACCCTAAGCTACTTAAGATGAGTACGAATAGTATCCTTGCTTTTGTTAAACCACTAACGATGTTACAGCGCAAATCCTGTGCAGAAATACACTCAGTAAAACGACCTGTTTGACTCACAATTGCCTCTTCTTTTTATTGTATTTCTTGGTGATTACTTAAAAGTATGCCTGCCCTCTAGAAACAGTAGGTTCCCAATCATTATCCGACCAAGGACCATCACCACTTTCTTTAATATAGGCAATCTTCCCTTTTTTATTAGGCTGATGGGTTCCTGCAAAAAATCCTTGTAACCAGTCAAATACATAGTCATGACAGTCCAGGCCACCCAGATTACCAATTCCCCAAAGTGGGTGATATTGATTTTCAAATACCCACATCTCTTTAGGGACCTTTAGGTCTTCAAAAGCCTCGATTGCTTCCTCTAATGGGCATAAAGGGTCAAACTCACCAGTGACTAAAAGGGTTGGGCACTGAATTTTCTCTAAATGGCCACGTACTGTCATATCTTTAGCAACCTCTTCATCAAACCGCTCCTCATCCTCATAACCAGCCATATACATAAACATTTGCTTAAAACGCGGGGATGATTGAGTAAAAATCGTATTATTTGGATTAAAGCAGGCTACAGAAGATACAACAACCGCCGCACGATGGTCATAACTCGATAAACGCAGTGACCAATAACTTCCCATACTGATGCCATAAATTGCAATCTTATCACCATCAATTTCTGGTCGTGTTTTTAAATAACTAATAACCGCCGCGCCTGCTCTTTCGTAGTTATCGCCAACTGAACGAATCTTTTGAATATTCGAATTACCCTGACCAGGACCGTCCATGGCCAGAACATGAAAACCCCGCTCAATGCCAATATTGTGATAAGCCTTTGGAAACACCTCTTTTGTTTGGTCCATGCCAGGTACATAAATGACAACCGGTGCTTTACGTCGATCTGGTAACAAATGCAATAAGCAAGAAATTGTTTTACCGTCATCAAATTCAACTTCTACTCGCTCTATCGGATAAGGCGCGGACTTCATTCGTAAGTCAACCATTTCTGACATCTTGGCATACAAGTGCTTTTTTTACCGGGTGATCATCAAAATAAATTGGATGCTGCGCCATTCGGTATGCTTCAATAGCATGGTCAAAGTGATATGTAGCAGTCGAATGCGTTCCCCTAGCTTGTGCTAACTTAGCTAACCGCTCATGCCGCTCACCCGTCTCACGCCAAATCTTTGGATACATCCGATAATTTCGAGCACGTTTTCCGGCAGGCACTTCCGCATCATCGCGTTCAAAATTTTGGACGCGACCGCGCATATTCAATGCCAAATCCAACATCCATTGTTGATTATCACGCTCTGTTCTTAACTTCTTAATCATTTGGTCTCCAAATATAAAATAATTTGAATATTATTATGCATCATTTACTTTTTTTTCAAGTGAATTTATCAACCG
>RFMZ01000293.1 GCA_009927445.1 Betaproteobacteria bacterium | reverse complement strand
GGGTGCTGTATCCGAAACGACGATGTCTTATGAAACACAGTCCGATGGCTTAACATTTTTAACGCCAGTGCGTGATCAAGATGTAGAAATTACTGGTCCAGTTGCTGCTAAATTATGGGTTTCTTCAGACACGAATGATGCTGATTTATTTTTAGCATTACGACTCTATGATCCCCAAAATAAAGAGATCGCCTTTATAGGCTCTAACGATCCACGAACACCTATTGCTCTAGGCTGGTTAAGGGCTTCGCACCGTAAGTTAGACTTAGAGCAGACTAAGCCTTATCGTCCATGGCATACCCATGATGAGAAAATGCCTCTCATACCCGGCCAACCGGTTGAACTGGACATCGAAATTTGGCCAACGAGTATTGTGATTCCAAAGGGTTATCGTTTGGGTCTGAATATTCGTGGTAAGGACTATGAATACGACGGAACAGATGCTGGGGTAGCGCACGCGCCTTATCAGATGAAGGGAGTAGGACCTTTTTGGCATCGTGCAACAAAAGACCGATCGATGGAGATTTTTGGTGGGAAAAATACCTACATTTTTCTAAAGAAATGCGCCCATACTTATTGTTGCCAGTAATACCAAATTGATTAATTTGGTTGATAACAACTTTTTAAAAATCATTGCTGCTTGAATAAGATTAACAAATACTGATAACGAGAGAATTAAAAATGAGTACGACGACCACTTCAGAAAAAAAAGAATTTTTTATTTTAGATAAGAATGTTGATGTTGCCATGCGTGACGGCGCCAATTTAAAGGCCGATATATTTAGGCCGTTGGATGATGGTAAGTATCCAGCTATTTTAAATTTTGGACCTTATCAAAAAGATAAATTATGGACTACCCCACCGACTCTTGAAGAAAAGGGTAATGAGTACATGAACTGGGAGACAGTCAATCCAGAGATTTGGGTCCCCGAGGGGTATGTCTCAGTTCGCGTAGATGCACGTGGTTCGGGTAAATCCCAAGGTCAGTTTGAGCCTTGGTCAGCATCGGAAGCCGTAGACTTTTATGATGCAATCGAATGGGCGGCCAAGCAACCTTGGTGTAATGGAAACGTTGGTTTATTAGGTATTTCTTATTACGCGATTAATCAGTGGTTTGTTGCTAACCTGCAGCCACCCTCATTAAAAGCGATTATTCCGTGGGAGGGTTTTGCTGATATTTACCGGGATGCATTATTTCATGGTGGGATCACCTGCTTATTCATGACGAACTGGTTTACCGCACACCTGTTACATCATCAAGTCGGGCGGGCTAGTCAGACAGTGACCAATGCCTGGGAGAGAAACACCCTGCATTTTTGGTTGAGTAATAATTTAGATAGTGGTGCCTTAAGTAAGTCCCAGGCGGATTGGGATCAGATTACAGTCCCTTTTTACTCTGTTGGTAATTGGACCGGTATGGGATTGCATTTACGGGGCAATACGGAGTCGTTCATGCTTTCGAAAAACCCTAACAAAAAATTACGTATTCAAAACGGTAGTCACGTCCATCCTTTTTATACGGCTGATGGCCGTCGTGACCAAATACGCTTTTTAGATTACTGGTTAAAGGGTAAGCAAAATGGCATCATGGATGAGCCGCCAGTCAAATTAGCTATTCGCCACGGTGCCGATCAGATTGAATGGCGTACCGAGCAAGAATGGCCATTAGCTAGAACGCAGTGGACGAAGATGTATTTTGATATAGCCAGCGCTACTGGAACAGGCCATACCAAGGTAGTCTAGTTGATAAAAACCCAAGCAAAGAGAGCTCGTGTACCTACGCTGCTACTGGCTCAGGTTCTATGGGGTCAAGCTCCGCAGCTTCTGCGCAGGTCATGGGCGGAGGTATTAAACCTGATATGGGTATTGCACTCTTTACTCCGGCCATGACTGAAGATATGGAAATTACTGGCCCACTCAGCGCAACGTTCTGGGTTTCGAGTTCATCGGAGGATATGGATTTATTTATTACGATGCGGCACTTTGATGAAGCGGGTCAAGAGATCATGGAGACTGGTCAGCAAGGCGCGCCGGTGCCAGTTGCCAAGGGCTGGTTGCGGGTTTCACACCGAGAGCTAGATCAAGAAAAGACTTTACCTTACCGACCATATCATCAGCATCAACGCCGATTATGGTTAACGCCTGGCGAGATTGTGCAGGTTGATGTTGAAATTTGGCCAACATCGATGGTATTTAAAAAAGGACACCGGATGCGCTTAGATGTGCAGCCACGAGACGGCGTTGGAAGTGCTTCTTATATGCACTATCACGCTGATTACAACACGGGTACAAATACGATTTATGCTGGTGGAAAATATGAATCGTATATTTTATTGCCAGTGATTCCAAAAAGTTAACGAAGTTCTTGAAAGAGATAAATGCCTATTTTAAATATGTCATAAGCTTACTGATCAGTTTGGGATGTGTGCTGAATGGGCAATTAGTTTGGGGACAAACTACTCCCCAAAACTATCCCAATAAGACAGTTAAAATCATTGTTCCCTTTGCACCGGGTGGTCCAACGGATGTGCAGGGGCGTTGGGCTGCTGAGCAGCTAAGTCAAGCACTTGGGCAAGCTTTTATTGTTGAGAACCAAGGTGGTGCAGGGGGTGTGCCGGCAACGGATAGGGTGGTTAAAAGTGTACCTGACGGATACACTTTATTGGCTGGTAATCCTGGTCCGTTGGTAGTTGCGCCGGCCATCCGAGGTCAAATGCCATACAACACAATGACAGACTTAGAGCCCATCATGCTCATTGCGAGAAGTGCCAGTTGTGTTGCAGTGCATCCCTCGGTGCCCGCAAGAAACGTTAAAGAGTTTATTGCTTACGCTAAAGCGAACCCTGGGAAGATTAATTATGGCTCGCCAGGTATTGGCACGATTGGCCACTTAGGAATGGAGCGCTTTACATTTCAAGCTGGGATTGTATTAAATCATGTGCCTTATAAGGGTGCTGCCCAATATTTAAATGATTTATTAGCAGGGCATATACAGGTTGCATTTATTCAGTTTAGCCCGTGTATACAGCAGATCAAGCAGGGTAAATTATTTTCATTAGGGGCAACTTCAGAAAAGCGCTCGTCTTTATTGCCTGATATGCCAACGATTGCTGAGCAAGGCTTATCGGGATATGCAAGTTATAACTGGAATGGGTTGTTAGCACCGAAGGGCACCCCTGCACCAATTATTAATCGCCTATACGAAATTCTATCGACACAATTAGCCACCAAGGAAAATCAGGACTTATTTATTAATCAAGGACATGAGCCTGGTAATTTAACACCTGAGGGATATCGTAAATTTTTACAAGCTGAATTAAATAAAAATGCCGAGTTAGCTAAAGCGGCTAATATCAAAGAATAAGGAGACAATATGACTGAGAAAAAAGACCCACCCTATTTTATGTATTTTCCAGGAAATTATCGCTGGTCTGCAGCGTTTATTAACATGCTTAGTTCTGGACCCTATGGCGGCTCAGAGATTGGCGAGTTACATAAAATTGGCTCAAGATTAAAAGGTAAAGCGCCAGATGATGACGAGGCTTGGTTTGATGCTTGTGCGGCAGTTGCAGATGGTGTGCGAGCCTATGCCGATCAGTTTGCTCAGAAAAAACATCGTTTTGCAGCAGCGCATGCGTATCAGAGGGCTGCCAACTACTATCACATGGCTGAGCGCTTCAGAACTCCTAAGGATGAGAAGGCTTTAAGTATTTATCAAAAGGGGATTGATTGTTTTCATGCATTTATCAAGCACACTGACTATCGGATTGAGATTGTTGAAGTGCCTTATGTAGACGGGAGTTTGCCGGGCTATTTTGTCCATGCACAAAATAGCACTCAAGAAAAAAATCCATGCGTCGTTTATTTTGATGGCTTAGACGTTACTAAAGAAATTCAGTTTATGCGTGGCGTACCAGATTTAATCAAACGCGGAATTTCTGTACTAATTATGGATGGTCCTGGGACTGGTGAGGCAATTCGGTTTCGAGGCAAGTATTTACGGTATGACTATGAGGTTGCCGGAAGTGCATGCATCGATTATTTAGAAAAGCGTAAGGACGTTGTCGCCGATAAGATTGGTATTGTAGCGATTAGTTTAGGGGGATATTACGCGCCCAGATGTGCGGCGATGGACGAGCGCTACGCGGCCTGCATTGCTTGGGGCGCGCAGTGGGATTACTATCAAACTTGGAAGGGGCGAATCGAGGCGCAGTTTAAGACTTCTTTGTCAGTTCCTGGGCATCACATTAATTGGATTTTAGGAACAAATACTTTAGAGGACTCCTTAAAAGCCTTAGAGCCTTTTAAATTAGATGGTGTTATGCAAAAAATGAAGTGCCCATTTTTATTGGTTCACGGCGCTGAAGATGAGCAAATACCTTTAGCTGATGCCCAAAAACAGTTTGACGCTTGCGGATCTAAAGATAAGACATTGCGCGTTTATACTGCTGAAGAAGGTGGCTCACAACATTGTCAACGCGACTATTTAACGCTGGTTGTGGCTGATATGTGGAATTGGTTTGAAGAAAAACTGGTACGAAATGAATAAGCTTCAAATGATTGCTCTACTTGAGTAGAGTATTAAAAAAACAGAATTAGAAAATATAAAATGAGGAGGCAGTAATGGTCCAAATGCGTTGGCGTTTAGTTCTTTGTTCTTTGGTTTTTTCTGTGTTGATGAATCAGGCTATAGCCCAACAACAAGCATCGAAAGATTACCCCAATAAACCAATTCGGGTAGTAGTGCCTTACGCGGCTGGTGGGCCCATGGATTTTATAGGCCGATTTTTAGCCCAAAAACTATCACCTGTTTTTGGACCGAACATGATTTTAGATAATAAGCCCGGTGCTGGTGGGGCGATCGGCACTGAAATAGTTGCTAAGTCAAGCCCAGATGGCTATACGATTTTGAATACATCATCTAGTCATGCTAGTTTACCGGTGGTGAGTAAGTCGCTTGGATATGATCCGGTGAAGGATTTTCAGCCGATCACCTTAATTGCCAATAGTGTTGGATTTATTGTGGCGGTCCGGGGCGATTTTCCAGCAAAGAATTTACAAGAATTTTTGCAAGAGGCTAAGGCTAATCCAGGTAAATATAACTATGGCTCAGGAGGCGTTGGAAATGTCATGCAATTTGCCGCTGAGTTTTTTAATACAAGTGCCGGGATTAAGTTGCAACATATTCCATTTAAAGGAGTTGGGCAAGCGATTACGGAATTATTAGCAGGTCGAATTGATGTGGTGATTGGCCCTGGAGTTGTGCTCGCACCCCATTTAAAGTCTGGCAGGATTAAGGCCTTTGCCATTACGGCTAAGAAAAGGTGGGTTGAGTTCCCAGACTTACCAACTACCGAAGAAGCGGGTTTGAAAGGTTTTACATATATTCCTTTTTATGGCTATTGGTACCCAGCTGGAGTTCCAAAGGAATATGTTGTGCGTATGCGTAATGAAATTGCGAAGGTCTTAGAGCAACCTGATGCGAAAAAAGCTTTTTTAGATCAGGGCTTTGATGTGGTTGGTTCGACCCCTGAGGAATTTGCCAGAATAGTAACAACGGAGATTGAGCTAAATAGAAAGCTAGCACAGACAATCGATTTTTCAGAGAATTAATTATTTAGGAAGTGTTATGTCTTTACCTTTGGATGGAATAAAAGTTATCGAAATCGGTAACTTTATTGCCGGGCCTTTTTGCGGCATGTTGCTTGGTGATATGGGCGCTGATGTGATTAAGATTGAACGTCCTAAAAATGGTGATCAAACGCGAGCCATGCCCCCCATGGTGCAAGGTTACAGTGCAAGTTTTGCTGCCTTAAACCGTAATAAGCGTAGTTTAGTTCTTGATTTAAAGCAAGCGCAGGCGATTGCAATTGTTCGGCAACTCGCTAAAGAGGCCGATGTTTTTTTAGAAAATAATCGGCCTGGAGTTCTGGAGTCTTTAGGTTTGGGTGCGCAAGATCTCAAGGCCATTAACCCCAATTTAGTGTATGTTTCGGCTTCGGGATTTGGGCAGTCTGGACCGGATCGAACTCGCGCTGGCGTGAATTTAATTGTGGAGGCTTTTTCTGGAACTTTATCGGTGACTGGATTGCCTGGTGAAATGCCGATGCGACCCGGGGTTCAAACGGCAGATATTTTTGGCGCGATGTTTGCCACTTATGCGGCTTTGAGTGGACTCATTAGTGTGCTGCGAGGCCGGGGCGGCCAGATTGCTGATGTTTCATTAGTCGAAGCATCTATTGCGGCTGCTGCTTGGGAGACGGCATTTTTTCTAGCTACCGGTGAAGTCCCTGAGCGTCAGGGGCATCAACACCGTCTGAATGCTCCGTATCAATTGTTTTTAACGAGTGATCAACAATATATTGCTATTGGCACGCCCAATGACGCTTTATTTAAGCGCTTTATGCAGGTTTTGGGTTTGGAGTCATGGTTGGAAGATATCCGTTTTTCAAGTTACGTTTTGCGT
>RFMZ01000263.1 GCA_009927445.1 Betaproteobacteria bacterium | reverse complement strand
TATGAGGGCTGGATATTGAGTTTTTGGAGTATCTCCGAATAACGCTTTACGTCATCTCGCACTTGCTTACCAAACTGCTCTGGTGGGCTACCATCTGGAACATATCCAACGACTCCGGTAGCTAAATTTTGCCTGAGAGTAGGCTGCGCAAGGGCTTTTACTACCTCGTTGTACAAACGATCAACCACGTTTTTAGAAAGTCCAGCTGGTCCAAAAAGTCCCATCCAGGTCCCTTGAAAAATCATATCTTGTACGCCAACTTCAGACATAATTGGCACATCTGGTAAGTCTGACAATCTTTTGGACCCAGTAAATGCAATGGCTTTTAATTTGCCACTTTTAATAAAAGGCATCACAATGGCTGGCGGCATAATAGCAACTTGTACCTCTCCAGCTACAAGGGCATTTAATGATGGTGCGCTACCTTTATAAGGAATATGCAGCAATTGGGTACCAGCACGCTGGTTGAATAACTCAGAAGCAATATGAATGGTATTACCAACTCCTGGCGTACTATAGGCAATTGGCTTACTCGATTTTTTTTCGTAAGCAATGAATTCTTGAACTGTGTTAACCGGTAAGGAAGGATGAATAGCCATCACAAAGCCAACTCCTTGCATCAGTCCGGCAATCGGCGTGAAGTCTTTAATAACATCATAGCTAATCCCCTTATACATACTCGGGTTTAAAACAAATGATGCGGTAACTGCTAACAGGGTATATCCGTCCGGGGCTGCTTTGGAAACCAAATCTGTACCAATAACACCATTTGCACCAGCTCGATTATCGACTACGATACTTTGACCCATTGACTCACCCATCACCTGTGTCAGTGGACGAACTGCCACGTCTAGCGTACCGCCGGCGGCAAAAGGCACAATGACTTTGATAGTACTAATCGGATATTTACTCGGCTGAGCTCCAAGCCATTTGGCGATAGTGGCCAGGCCTAGCATAGCCGTCGCCATCTTAATCGATCGACGCTTCGGGGATGGTTTATGCACTGACTGCAGCCTTAGACTCTTGACCAATTGTAAATTTCCAACCCATACTTTGAAGCTTCTCAACCATGCCCTGACCATACTTTTCAGCGATCTTGGCAGCTGTTTCAGGTACTCGGTCTACATCGTCAAACTCTTCCCGCTGACCTTGAATGATCACCATTAAATGCGCATCTTCACTGGACCGATTAATAAATCGTCTCGTAACGCCCTTGGGCATCGCAATTAGGTCTAAATGCTCCAACATAATCGATTCTTCACCGTGGTCACCCCATTGAATCTCCCAACGACCAGTCAGGGCCATAAAGGTCTCTTCGGTATGGTAATGCACATGTAAGCCCGGCCCTTGATCGGGCGGACACGTCGCAATCCCTAACCGAAATACGCCAGCAGCGCCACCCTCAACCGCTGGCTTGGGTGACAACTGCCCCGGTAAAGGTCCAGGAGACATGATATTCCGAGTAGTCTTAGCCATAATCATCTCTAAAACTTCTGGAGGAATCCCTTTTTCTTCTAAATGATGTTTTTTAACCGGCACGATTTCTTGAAAGCGCGCAATTTGCTTTTTCATTTCTTCTTGAGTGGGTGTAAAGCGATTCATGATTCTCCTATGTATTTTTTGATTCGTGCATCACCTTAATCGCCTCAACCGATTCTTGTAAGGCATTGAATGCCGGTTGCAAACTTCCTGTCCACATTAAAAACCCATGGGGCAAAGCTTGATACACCCTTAGTATAGGGTCTTGCCCATGCACTTTGAGTAATTCTGCTAATTTTTTTGAATCCGTCATCAAGGGATCGTCTTCGCCCACTCCAATCCAGACTGGTGGCAAACGACTCAAATCACCAAGCAAAGGAACTGCCTGAGGATCATCCGTGGCAAGATGAGGTCCTAAATACTGCTTCCATACCCATTGTGAGTAAGCCCTAGCATTCGGTTTAAAGCCTCCAGCATTGTTGTAAAACAGAACTAACCCCGCTAATTGGTCCTGATTTTGATCGCGTAGATACTGCGCAGCGGACAATGCTAAGGTAGCTCCTGCAGATTCACCAAATAAAACTGGACTAACCCGATATACCAAGAGACTCTTGATGCGTTTGTAAATAGTCTAATACACTCACAATTTCATTGCGCTGAACCGGAAAATGAAACTCCGGCGTACGCCGATAATCAATAGCGCAAACAACCGAGCCACTCAGCAACGCCAGTGAGCGCATTGTTCTGGCATGCGAGTCTAGATTTCCAGCCCAAAATCCCGCACCCCTGACAAAAACAATATAAGACTTTGCTTGAACCAAATCGGGGTATACCAAACGGATCGCAACCTCCCCATGTGGGCTAGGAACCTTTAAATCACTAATCTTGGCTACTTGGGGCAAGTCTTGATTGAGGGTCTGAAAATAAAGATCTTGTTGAGCCCTAGCCTGCTCAATCGCAAGTTTAAGCGGATCAGCTGAAGCAATGCCACTTTCAGCCTGTGCCTTCGCGGCTTCGCTATATGATGCAAACAAACTGTCTCCTCCACTACTTAATTCTGTCATTCTATTTTTTTAGTTGTTCTATCGTATAAAACTTTTGCAAAAATTACTATAGCAATTAACTTATAATAGATATACAAAATTATGAATAATATTGACACCAAACTACTGCGCATTTTCTTGGTTTTAATGGATGAAAAAAGTGTCTCTAATGCCTCCCTCAGACTCGGTATGAGCCAGCCTGCTCTGAGCCAAATTCTCATTAAATTACGTGATCTATTTAAAGACCCCTTACTGCTGAGAACCAGGCAAGGAATGATCCCTACAGACCGAGCCATTGAGGTTCAAACCAGCGTTAAAAAAATGCTTGGGGATTATGATCAACTCATTGCGCCCAAAACAAAATTTGATCCACAAACTTCCGATCAACGCTTTGTAATTACCTGCCCTGAGTACGCCGAACATCTGCTTTTACCCCAATTATTAGCCCGACTTCGGATTGAAGCTCCACAAGTGCGAATCGAAATACAGCAACCTCAACCAGAGCGTATTAATGATCTTCTGGAGCGTGGTGAAGTTGATTTTAGAATCGCTTGGGTACTGTCTCCCGCCCAAACGCTCAGGTCCATTGCGTTGTTCCAAGATCACTTTGTTTGCTTAGTCAGTAGAAACCATCCTACTATTCAAGATACGATTAGCGCCGAACAACTTCTGGCCTTTCCCCATGTTCGAACTCTTGGCACTGGCAGATCAACTTCAAATAGCGTCATCGAAAAAACGTTTGAGCAATTTGGTGGCAAAGTAAAACACAATTTCTTAGTACAGAACCTTTTGACAATTCCTTTAATTGTTGCTCAAACTGACATGTTAGCCCTACTTCCAAGCCTTCTATCAACTGGGTTTACAAAGCAATACCCCGATTAAATTATTGCCGCCAGCAATTAAGCTGCCGCCTTTAAAATATAACCTGTACTGGCACGAAAGAAGCCAAAAGTCCGACAGCCATCAATGGCTTCGAAACATCATCCTAGAAATCGCTAAAAATATTCGAGCATCCGTCATGCCGTAATACTTTGCATGAGCCCAAAGAGTTTTTCTTGCCCCTCAAAGCCAATTCCAGGACGATCTGATAAATTGATCATGCCATTTTCTACCACTGAGTCGTCTGCAAATCCAGCAAAAGCTCCAAAGACATCCGGGTAAGCTTCACACCCACCCAAACCAAATCCAGCAACAATGGCTAAAGTCATTAAGTTACCGCCATGAGGGTATACCGATTTTCTTTGCCAATCCAGAGCCTGCATCATCTCTAAAGTTCTAGAGAACTGGGTTATTCCATAAGATTGGGGTACATCAATTTGAATAATGTCCCGGTCAGAACGCAGTCCACCAAATTGCAATAAGTTACGAATATCTTGCGTCGAGAATAAGTTTTCCGCAGTCGCAATTGGCGCCTCATAAAATCCCGTCAATTCCGCCATTAAAGCATAATCTAAAGGATCTGTTGGCTCCTCTAACCACCTGAGTCCATAGGGTGCCAAGGCTTTGGCATACTGCAAAGCACTCTCCCGGTTCCACGCTGCATTGGCATCAACAGCTATCTGGTTTGCCGAACCCATCACCTCTATCGCAGCGTCTAGCCGCTTTAAATCTTCGGTGAGCGGCGCGCCACCGACCTTCACCTTCATCACCGTATAACCCTCGTCCTTACGACTACGCATTTCTGCTTGCAACTCGGCAACTCCTTTTCCGGGAGCGTACCACCCACCACCAACGTAACAAGGAATAGTTGTCGGAATGTGACCATGATTAAAACGTTCTGCTAAAACAGCGTACAACGGTTTATCTGCAATCTTAGCTACTAAATCCCAGACCGCCACTTCAATCGTTCCGATGGGTACCGATCGCTCAGTATGGCCACCCGGCTTTTCACGTAGCATCATCCGCGCTAAAACTTTAGCTGGATCAATATTACTTGCCTGACTATCTAATAAGCTATCTGGTTCTGCACTAAGGATCCTGGGAATTAAGCGAGAGCGCATTTGTTCGCCACAAGCATATCGCCCTGTCGAATTAAATGCATACCCAATCAGAGGTTTACCCGAACGCATCACATCAGAAATAACAGCAACAACCGAAGTGGTCATCTCACTAAAATCAAATACAGAATTTCGTAAACTCGACTTCAGGGGGACGCTGATTTCCCGAATTTCTACAATCTTCATACTAGTTCCTAGTCAATCATTTATGTTAAAGGCCCAGAAGAATATTTCTGAAATCCGGGACGCTTTGCAATCTCTTCATACCACTTGGATAGGTTAGGAAAGCTTGGTCGCTCTAATGGTAAATTAAACCAGCGAAAAGCCAATAAGGCTAATGGGATATCGGCTAGGGTAAACTGTGCACCCGAAACATACACTGCCTTACCAAGTTGTTTTTCAAGCATCTCCAAAATCAGCACCATCTGCAGCCTAGCTTTTTCTAACTCGTCTAAATTACGTTGCTCAGCAGGAGTTCTTACCCAACCCCAAAAGAGTGGCTTCATTGCCGGCCAAGCCACGGTGTTATACCAATCTAGCCACTGATCTACTAGCGCATCTTTTTGGGGATCTTGAGGTGCTAATGCACCCTGATGGTCGTGCTTTCGTGCTAAGTAGCGCATGATGGCGTGCGACTCCCACAGAATAAAACCACCATCATTAATCAACGGGACTAAACCGTTTGGATTATTTTGCATATACTCCGGAGTCTTATTAACGCCAAATTGTAAGCCAGCGTCGATGCGCTCAAATGCTAACTCCAACTCCGCACAAGTCCATAAAACCTTTTGGACATTGATCGAATTTGTTCTACCCCAAATAACTAGTTCACTCATTTTTTCCCTATCTTGTATATTTGAAATGATTTAAGTTACCATAATAGAACATTCACTCCAGTGAACCTATAAATTCGCAAATAACTAGGGGAGACAATATGATTTCATTCGTCGATACGCCGTTCTTTTTAGCATTGCTTGCTGTTATTTTGCTACCCTATCAATAACTGCTAGCGCACAAGATTATCCAAACCGCGTAGTTAAATTTGTTGTGCCGTTTGCTCCTGGTGGTCCGTCTGATATCGTAGCTCGTATCTTGGCACAAAAGCTTACTGAACGATTTAATCAATCTTTTATGATCGAAAATAGGCCGGGTGGGTCAGCCAATATCGGCATGGTTCAAGTAGCAAAATCACCACCTGATGGCTACACCATATTACTTGTGAGCAGTTCATTTGTGATTAATCCAGCCCTTTTCGCAAATCCTGGCTATGATCCCTATAAAGATTTTGCGCCACTTGCAATGCCAGTCAGTTCTCCGAATATTTTGGTCGCTCATCCAAGCTTACCTGCTAAAACGATGAAAGAATTTTTAGCTCTTGTTAAAGCCAACCCCGGGAAATATGATTATGCGTCGCCAGGTAATGGCTCCGGTCCGCACCTGAGCGCAGAATTATTGATTCTTCAAGGCGGTGGTGATATTAAACATATTCCCTATAACGGGGGTGCACCAGCCATTCAAGCAGTCCTTGGTAATCAAGTCGCTCTTGCTTTTTCAGCCCTACCGCCAGCACTTCCTCATATTAATGGCCAAAAGTTAATCCCACTAGCAATCAGTAGTAAGTCTCGGTTTGCAGCATTGCCCGCAGTTCCAACTATTGCCGAATCAGGATTTCCAGATTTTGAAGGGGATACCCAACAATTTATTATGGTCCCAGCAGGTACTCCAAAAATGATCATCGATTTATTAAATCAAGAAATTATAAAAATAGTTAACGCGCCTGATACAAAAGACAAGTTGAGTTCTCTTGGCTACTCACTGTCATCTCATACTCCTGAGCAAACTGGTGCCCTAATAAAAACCGAAATTGCTAAGTGGACTAGGGTGGTTAAAGCAGGCAATATCAAACCGGATTAAAGATATAAGGATTTAAGCTCTTGAGCTATTGAGATTCTAGGCCACATTGGGACTTTAGGCTACTTGAGTTAGTAAATCAAACTCTAACAACGGAGTCCAAGTCAATGGCTCCGATCTACTGCTCCCGCATACATTACAAATGAACCAAACTCGAGGTGTCAACGGCCTTGGCCGTTGCCTCAAAAGCCGCAACTGTGTTTAAAATTTCTTGCGGGGAAATACGGTATGGTTGCTTACACATAATCGCATCAGCAAAAGCTTCTAACTGAAACTGTAATGCGCTAATCGTTTCAAATTGGAAAACTTCCTCGGGCTTTCCACTAAGACTGAGCAATACCGTATTTTGACCCCGTGCTTCTGCACTACCCTTTGACCCAAAAAGATGTACGCGCCAATAAACTGGGGAGGGTCTTGGGGATGAAAGTATCCCAGTTGCGCCAGACTGAAAATCAAACAGAGCAACCATCGTATCCTGTGCCCCTCCGTTTAACTGTCGATAAATTCCTTGCACACTTTTAATAGGCCCTAACAGGTTCACGCAAGCATCGATAATATGAATTCCTGTAGCTGTTAAACTTCCGCCAGGGACGTTTTCAGAGTGATCGCGCCAAGAAGCTTTAAAGTTAGTCAAGTTTTCATTCGTGAAGTTACCCTCAACATGGGTTAATTCTCCCAACACACCAGAGTTTGCAATCCTTTTTAATTCTTGCATCGATGGCCAAAAACGCTTGTCATGCCCAACGCCTAATTGCACATTCGCTACGTCGCAAGCTTGCACTGCCTTGTGTGCCTCTGCAACAGTTAGCGCTAAAGGTTTTTCACAAAAAACCGCTTTGCCAGCTTTAGCAGCAGCAATGATTTGCTCAACGTGCAGTACATGCGGCGTGGCTAATATAATCGCCGAAATCTGTGGATCGGCTAGCACAGCCTGTGCATCGGCAGTTACATCGAAATTCGCTTCTTTTGCAAAATCATCATATTTCTCAGGATGCTGAACAACACCATATTTAAATTGAATTTTTGTGCTTTTCCCTTGCACCGAACGAACTAGGTTTTTTCCCCAACGTCCTAATCCAAACATCGCAGCATCAACCATTATCTTCTCACTTTTTTCGCGTAAAGCCAGTAATGGCTTCAATTTGATTGATTGCCGCCACATGATCTAATAAACGCTGAGCTGTTTTAGCCATTGCTAAATCGACTAACTTACCATCTACTGTCGTACTAGCAACGCCTCTTGTTAATGCCTCTTCATAAGCAGCAACTACCCGAGA
>RFMZ01000146.1 GCA_009927445.1 Betaproteobacteria bacterium | reverse complement strand
GAGATAGACAGTCGATTCAATTTTCTAAGAGGGGCTGTTTTTCCTAAAAAGGATTTGGGACGTAAATCCCAAATCCTTTTGGTTTTTGAGATAAGTCAGAGCCTATTTCATAGTGAAGTGATAAGATGAGGATCAATTAATTGGCAATCTGAGTATGTTTTTTGGATTGCACGTACCTTTATCATGAAAATATCCACAAAGAATTTTTTCTCAGCACTATATTTTGTCGTTTTATTGGGTACTTTAGCAGCTTGCGCGGTTGGGCCTGACTATCAAGCTAGAGATGCATTGCAACTGAAGCAAATTACCGAAAAGCAAGTTCCTCTAGAGCTAAAATCTGAGTCTGAGATTGTGGGAGGTGCAACGCAAATTTTTGTAGAAGGAAAAGATACGCCAGCGCAGTGGTGGCATTTATTTGGGTCAAAAGACTTAAATCAATTAGTAGACACCTCACTAAAAAATAATCCTACCTTAGGTGTGGCAGAGGCTACACTTCGGAGTGCTATAGAAACGGCAAATGTGCAATTTGGTGGTTTATTCCCAGCAATTAGTGCTGGAACGAGCGTTACTCCTCAGTCAGTACCTCCTTCGGTTTACGGCGGCACTACAGGCACTAATAATATTTATACCTTATATAACGCAAACATTAATGTCACCTATCGACTCGATATCTTTGGTGGAACACGAAGAGCTATTGAGAGCGCAAAGGCATTCGCTGATTATCGACAGTTTCAGCTAGAGACTACATACTTGAGCTTAACTTCGAATATTGTCACAACAGCCATTAAAGAGGCAGCTCAACGTGAACAGTTACTGGCAACTGCAGATATTTTAAAAGCTCAACAAGAGTTTGCTAAGGTGATCACAGGGCAGTTTGAAATTGGCACAGTCTCGCGGATTGATGTGAGCTCACAAAACACGCTCGTTGCAAATACGCAAAGTCAATTATTGACTTACGAGAAAAATTTAGCCATTACCAGAAACATGTTAGTTGCTTACACTGGTGGCTTTCCGGGTGAAACAACACCGCCTAAATTTAGTTTATCGAGCTTGATCTTGCCAACTGAAATTCCAGCAGTACTCCCCTCAAAACTAGTACGTCAACGTCCCGATATCCGGGCTGCAGAAGCGCAACTCATGGCAGCAAATGCGCAGGTTGGGGTGGCAACAGCCAATCTATTTCCTCAAATCAATCTAACAGGCGTCTTAGGGACTCAGGCCTTAGCATCTCAGGCGCTTTTTGGACCCGGTGCGGGTTTATGGTCCTTAGGCGCTGGCTTAGTACAGCCCATTATGCAGGGCGGTACGTTAACTGCGCAGCGCCGAGTTGTAGAGGCTCAGTATGAGCAAGCCGCACTGAATTATCAGGCGGTTGTGGTTGGTGCGTTTCAGGAAGTGTCAAACGCCTTGCACGCTCTAGATATAGCAGCTCAGACTTTAAAATCAGCTGCTACAGCAGAGAAAAATGCAGCCTTGGGTTTAGACTTAGTACGTCAGCAGTATCAATTAGGAACGGTAAATTATTTGGCATTATTAAATGCTCAGACGCAATATCAGCAGGCTAGAATCAATTTAATACAATCGCAGGCCGAGCGCTTCTCGAGCACAGCCGCGTTGTACGCAGCCCTTGGTGGTGGTTGGTGGAATCGAGATGGCCCGGCTTATCAATCAACGCTGATTAAATAGGATTGTTAAATACTCTCATTGAGATTTTTGAATTGAATAAAAAATGAATACTCCAACACAAGTAAAAGGTATGCGAAAAATATTGAGGGATATGCCACCGATTCGGCGCCGAATGATCATCATGCTTCTATCAGTCTTGATTTTGATGGGACTGATTGTGGCATTTAATATTTTTAAGTCAGTCATGATCAAAAAATACATGAGTGGGGCTGGTGCTCCGCCTCAGACTGTCAGTACGATCAAGGTAGTTGAGGATGATTGGCAACCTCAGCTGAGCGCAGTTGGCAATGTGCGCGCCTTTCGTGGGGTCGAGTTAAGTACGGAAGTGAGTGGAATTGTTCGAGCAGTTCCAGTCACTTCAGGGATGGATGTGCGAGCTGGGGATGTTCTCGTTGAACTAACCCAGGCCGCTGATATTGCTCTCTTGGATGCACTCAAAGCGCAGGCAGATTTAGCGAAGATTATTAATGATCGCGATCGTATGCAGTTAGAGATCCGGGCAATTAGCCAGAATGTCTTTGATGCCAGTTCAGCAGACTTGAAGGCTAAACAAGCGCAAGTTCGACAGCAAACTTCATTGGTTTCGAAAAAGAACTTAAAAGCACCTTTTAGCGGTAGGGTCGGGATTGTAACCATTAACCCTGGGCAATATGTTAACCCGGGCGATAAGTTATTTACTATACAAACAATTGATCCTATATTTATTGACTTTACCTTGCCACAAAACACGGTAGCAAAGATTGAAAAAGGGCAGGATATTTTATTAAAGGCAGACGCTTTTGGGGAGCGAGTTTTTAAGGGCAAGGTTTCTGCCATTAGTCCGAAGGTTGAATTAAATACGCGTAATATTCAAGTTGAAGCGATTGTTAGCAATTCGGATAAGAAATTATTACCAGGCATGTTTGCAAATGTTGTCTTAGAGCTTGGATCTGCGGTGAAGTATATGACAATTCCACAAACAGCAGTAACCTACAACCCCTATGGCTCAATTGTTTTTGTAGTGAATCAGACTGATCGCTTAGACAAGGATGGTAAGCCCATCATAGAAGCAGAACAGACCTTTGTCACGACGGGTGCAACGCGTGGAGATCAGGTTGCTATCTTGCAAGGCTTAAAGCCTGGCAGTGAGATAGTGACTAGTGGGCAGTTAAAGTTAAAAAATGGCACGCCATTAATCATTAACAATACTGTTTTGCCTGCTAATAATGCCAATCCTAAACCATTGGAAAAATAATGTTTTTTCTCTATTTTTTACGCGTTTTATTTGATGGGGCTTTGGTATGAAATGGTCTGATATTTTTATACAAAAGCCAGTACTTTCGATTGTGGTGAGTTTATTAATTCTATTACTAGGATTTAAGGCAGTTAAATCATTACCAGTTAACCAATACCCAAAGACGGAGAATGCCTTAGTAACGATTACAACAGCTTATTTTGGAGCTGATCCAGCCACAGTTGCTGGCTTTATTACACAGCCACTAGAGGGTGCTATTGCCCAGGCGCAGGGGATTGACTATTTATCCTCGACGAGTGTGAGTGGACTCTCAACCATCACGCGACCTTAAGACTCAATTACAACGCCAATGCAGCCTTAACGCAAATTAGTACGCAAATTAGTTCAGTAAAAAATCAACTCCCCCCCCAAGCCCAAGCCTCCGTATTAACAGTCCAAGTTGGCCAATCAACTGCTGCGATGTATATGGGATTTTCGAGTGATGTAATGCCGAACAATAGCATTACCGATTACTTGTTACGAGTAGTTAAGCCCAAATTAGACTCAGTCATTGGAGTTCAAAACGCTGAAATTTTAGGTGGACGAAAATTTGCGTTAAGGGCCTGGTTAGATCAATCGAAAATGGCTGGTTTAGGCGTTGGCGCTGCTGATGTCTATAAAGCCATATCGGCGAATAATTTTTTATCGACGGTTGGCTCTACTAAGGGAGATATGATCAGCGTGGATTTAGTGGCTGGCACTGATTTGCATACCCTAGATGAGTTTCGGCAATTAATTATTAAGAGTAATGGCAGTGATATTGTTCGGTTAGAGCAAGTTGCCACTGTGAGTTTGGGTTCGGAGGATTATTCGACGAATGTCGCATTTAGTGGCAAGCAATCCGTTTTTATCGGTATTAAGGTGGCTCCAGAGGCCAATTTGTTAGACGTTGCTAAACGTGTACGCGATGCTATGCCAGAAATCCAAAGACAATTTCCCGTTGGCTTAAAAGGCGAAATCGTCTATGACTCAACTAAATTTATCACGACTTCAATTACGGAAGTCATCCATACATTAGTTGAAGCTTTACTCATTGTGACGGTAGTTATCTTTTTATTCTTAGGTAATTTTAGGGCTGTTTTAATTCCTATTATTGCCATGCCGCTATCGCTGATTGGAACTTTTTTTGTCATGCAGTTATTAGGCTATTCGATAAATTTATTAACTCTATTAGCTTTGGTTTTAGCAATTGGGTTAGTTGTTGACGATGCAATTATTGTCGTCGAGAACGTTGATCGGCATATGAAGGAGGGTAAATCTCCTTTTGAATCGTCGATTCTTGCTGCTAGAGAATTAGGGATGCCTATTTTGGCGATGACGGTGGTATTAATTGCTGCGTATATTCCGATTGGATTTCAAGGAGGCTTAACAGGCGCCCTATTTTCTGAGTTCGCATTTACTTTAGCTGGCGCTGTAGCTGTCTCCGGTATCGTTGCTTTGACTTTGTCGCCGATGATGTGCGCGAGAATTTTAAAGCATGATGAGAGCCCTGGAAAATTTGCCCTAAAAATTGAATCTATTTTTAACCGTGTAGAGAGTCAATATCAAAAATCACTAACGAGTGTTTTAAGTACTTGGCAAGTCATGATTGTGATGGGCGCCTTGTTACTTGTTGCGGTAGTTTATTTATTTATGACCTCAAAGGCGGAATTAGCTCCAATTGAAGATCAGGGTATTGTTTTAATGCAGGCATCTGGGCCGCCGAATGCAACTGTTAATCAAATGCAAACCTATGCAGATCAGATTCACGAAATGTCTAGTAAAGAGCCGGAATATCAACAGATGTTTCAAATCACAAGTCCGACGAGTAGTTTTGGAGGAGTAATTCTGAAAGATTGGGACGAGCGAAAGAAGAACGCGACAAAATTTCAACAAGAAATGCAAGCCAAATGGAATACCATTGCTGGCGCGCGAGTTGCGGCATTTCAGTTCCCAGCATTGCCTGGTGCGCAAGGATTGCCTGTTCAGGTAGTGATTAAGACGACAGAGTCTTATGAAAATTTAAATGATGTATCACAATCCGTATTAGATCAATTACGACGTAGCGGTATGTTTTTCTTTATTGACACAGATTTGAAAATCAATAAGCCACAAGATGTATTAGAAATTAATCGTGAAAAATTAGCTGCTCTTGGTATGACTGCACAGGATTTGGGAGTGGAGTTATCGGCGGCTATGGGGGGCGGGTTTGTGAATTATTTCTCTGTGGCGGGCAGGTCATACCGAGTAATTCCACAAGTATTACAAACAGATCGCCTCAATTCTGATCAAATTTTGAATCAAACAATCCGAACGCCTAAGGGAGAATTAGTTCAGGTTCGTAATTTTGCGCAGATCGAGCGGCGCGTTGTACCGAGTGCCATTAATCATTTTCAGCAATTAAATTCTGCGACGATATCCGGAGTAAGTACCCCGTTTGTTTCAGAGGCAGAAGTATTAGGATTCATTGCGAAAACTTTGAAAGAAGTAGCTCCAAATGGATATTCGATTGACTATGCTGGACCATCGAGACAATTCGTGAGTGAGTCTGGCGGATTTGTACAAACGATGATTTTTGCAATTATTATCATTTTCTTAATTTTAGCGGCCCAGTTTGAGAGTTTTAGAGATCCCTTGGTTATTCTAGTTTCAGTACCCATGGCCATCTTTGGGGCTTTAATCTTTATTAATCTGGGTTTAACGTCTATTAACGTTTATACCCAGGTAGGTATTGTGACCTTAATGGGGCTGATTAGTAAACATGGTATTTTGATAGTCGAGTTTGCCAATCACTTGCAGGCGCAGGGCCGGACTAAGTTAGAGGCTATTATTGAAGCAAGTAGTGTTCGCTTAAGGCCGATTTTAATGACGACTGCAGCGATGGTTTTTGGTGTTGTGCCTTTGGTGATTGCTACTGGCGCAGGGGCAGCGGGGAGAAGTTCGATGGGGATTGTAATTTTTACAGGTTTATCGATTGGTACTTTATTTACTTTATTTGTAGTACCTGCAATGTACTATTTCATCGGTGCTGATCATCAAGCTTCGAGTTACCATAAAAAAACTGAATCAAGGAACTGATCGCAATTGAATACAAGCTATCATTTATTTGTCGAGCCATATTGATTTTATGCAAAATCACTCTGAGGTAGGTAAGCGTTATTTAACCTTATTGATGTATCGTATTTGGTCAACTCTGAGTTACCAGATGATGATGGTAGCAATCGGGTGGCATTTATTTGATCTCACTGATAGTGTGATTTCTTTGGGCCTAATGGGCCTTGCCGAGCTCATTCCATTCTTCCTACTATCCTTATATGCAGGTCACGCTGTCGATCACTATTCGCGTCGAATGATTGCTATTCTTGCCTGTATTTTGCATGTATTTATTGGTCTTTTATTAATGGCGGTTGCATTTGGATATTTTGACTCCCCCGTTATATTAATTTATGTAGGAGTGGCATTACTTGGAGTGGGGAGGGCCCTGTTAAGGCCATCATTTCAATCCTTATTTGGGGATATTGTTCCTAGAGAACAAACACCAAAATACTCAGCCTATTCGTCTGCGGCTTTTCAAGGATGCATTATGACTGGACCGGCAATTGGCGGCTTGCTAATCGCTTATGTAGGTTTGCCATGGACTTATTTAGTTTCTGGTTTGGCAGCATTACTGGGTTGGTACTTTGTTGCTATTTTAAAAATTCAAACGCGTCAGGTGCAAGAGCAAGGGCAAAGTTTTATTGGCAGTTTATTCGAGGGCTTGCATTATGTCCGTAATCACTCATTATTGATGCCAGCGATGATGATTGATATGATGGCAGTACTTTTTGGAGGTGCCGTATCGATGTTGCCAGCATTCGTCAAAGACGTTTTAGGCGCTGGCCCAGAAACCTTGGGTATTTTACGTGCCGCGCCCGCAATAGGCGCTGTTTTAGTTGGTATATATTTGGCTCGTCGGCCAATATTGCAACATTCTGGGCGGTATATGTTTTTAGGGGTAACAGGATTTGGGTTGGCGATTATTGCTTTTAGTATGACAACGAATGTTTGGTTTAGCGCATTATTTTTATTTATTTCAGGTGCTTGTGATTCGGTTTCCGTAGTGATTCGAAACGCCGTATTACAGCTGAGCTCTCCTGATAATATGCGTGGACGAATTAGTTCTATTAATGGAATTTTTGTTGGATCATCTAATGAATTAGGTGCATTAGAATCAGGTTTGGCGGCAAGTGTAATGGGTCTTGTGCCCTCTATAGCATTTGGAGGTGCAGTCACGGTTCTAGTTGCGATCGGCTTTTATATCCAGTCGGCAAGCTTGCGTAACTTGAAATTACAAGAATTATTTAACAACTTAAAAAATGAAAAATAAAATATGTCAGAGCTGATACACACTTATTTAACGAATCCGAGCACTCCGGGCTTTAACTTACCTAAAAACGCCTGTGATACCCATTGCCATTTGTTTGGACCGGGCGATATTTTCCCTTACTCAGAGTCACGAAACTTTACTCCAGTTGACGCGCCTAAAGAAAAGTTATTTGCACTGCATCAGCAATTAGGAATAGAGCGCTGCGTTATTGTTCAGTCAGCATTACATGGGTTTGATAATGCAGTTGTGGTGGACGCTATGCAAGAAAAAAAAGGGACTTATCTGGGTGTTGCATTGAGTTCGGCAAAGACCGACGCAACAACGCTGGAGAAAATGTATCTCCAAGGTTTTCGTGGGATACGATTTAATTTTATGTCGCATTTAAAAAATAGCGACACGATGGAGGATATATTAGCGTTGACGACTCGAATGGCTCCATTGGGAATGCATTTACAAGTCCATTTTGAAAGTAAGTTAATCTATGAACTGGGCCCGCAGTTCAAACGCTCTGCTGTACCAGTGATGATTGATCACATGGCTAGGGTCGATGCTTCTTTGGGCGAGAATCATGCCGATTTTCGGGCTCTGATGAAATTACTAGAGGATCCTCAATTTCATGTAAAGGTCAGTGGGGTAGATCGCATTGCTAAGCACTGGCCTTATACCGATGGGGTTCGGTTAGCAAAAATCTTAGTAGATACTTATCCTTCGCAATGTGTATGGGGAACGGATTGGCCACACCCCAATCATCATCACATTCCAGATGATGGTTTACTCGTTAACTGCATTGCTCAAATAGCAGATTCACCCGAAAAAATCAGGCATATAATGGTTCAAAATCCTGAAAAGTTTTATGGATTTATTACTAATTAGAGTTTTTCACAAAGATTAATTATGAATACTGGTAGATTGGCAGGAAAAATAGCATTGATTACTGGTGCAGGTTCAGTTGGGCCTGGCTGGGGTAATGGTCGCGCCTCTGCGATTCGTTTTGCAGAAGAAGGTGCCCTTGTATATGTGGCCGATTTTGATGCGGATCGACTTGAGGAAACACTCAAGTTTGCGGGACCACTGCGCGAGCGCATGGAGCCTGGTTATGTTGATGTAACGAAGTCAGAGTCGATTGAAAAGATGGTACAAGCTTGTATAGCCAAATTTGGTCGTATCGATATTTTAATGAACAATGTGGGTGGTTCTGCTAAGGGTGGGCCTATTGAGATGTCCGAAGAGGTTGGGATTCTCAGGTGGACTATAACTTAAAAAGTATTTTCTTAACCTGTAAATTTGTTTTACCTAGCATGATCTCTCAGGGTTCAGGTTCGATTATTAATATGGCCTCCACTTCTGGCCAGCGATGGACCGGTTCAGCGCAGATTGGCTACGCATCGACGAAGGCTGGCGTGATTCAATTCTCTAAAGTATTAGCAGTGCAGTATGCCAAGCAAAGTATCCGGGTAAATACGATTGTGCCTGGACAATTACATACTCCCATGGTGGAAACCCGATTGGCTAAACAGCGCGCTGGAGGAGATGTTGCTTTAATTCTTGAGCAGCGTCAGTCACGGATTCCCCTGCCTTTTATGGGAGATGGTAGAGATACTGCCAATGCAGCACTGTTTTTAGCCTCTGATGAGGCTAGGTTTATTACTGGTACAGAAATAGTGGTGGATGGTGGTATGTCTGCACGCTGTGATTAATGTGAGATTTTTTGATGAATATAAGAAGAGGACAGCTATGCAGCCACTCATGAGGTTAATGATTTGTAGTTTAAGTCTTGCTCTATTGCTGGGACAAAGTGCGCAAGCGCAGAATCATGTAATTCGGATGTTGGTTGCATTTCCACCTGGCGGACCGGTAGATTTTGTTGCTAGAACTATTGCAGAGCCACTTGGCAAAGAGTTAAATGCACAAATTTTGGTTGAGAATAAGCCAGGTGGTAACGGTTCAATTGCTGCTGATTTGATTATTGGTAGTCCTGCCGATGGGAAGATTTTATGGTTTACGAGTGCTGGGGCTGTAGCCATTAATCCTGGCCTTTATGATAAGCTTTCTTATAATCCAATTAGGGATCTCGCACCGATTTCTTTAGTTGTGAATAACGTTGAAGCATTGGTTGTAAATCCTAGTAGTCCAGCAAATAATGCTGCAGAGTTTGTTGCTTTATCGAAGAAAAAAGAACTCAAAATGGCATCTTCTGGAATTGGCAGTGTGCCTCATTTAGCGATGGAGCAATTAGCTGATTCGACCAAAGGTAAGTTATTGCATGTTCCGTACAAGGGCGCAGCGCCCGCTATTACGGATGTGATGGGTGGTCATGTGGACGGGTTCTTTGGGGATATACCAGGCCTTATCTCAAATATTAAAGCTGGTAAATTAAAAGCTGTTGGTATAGCAGCTGCGAAGCGAAGCACTGTTTTGCCCGATGTCAAAACATTTGCAGAAATGGGTGTGCCAGGTGTTGATTCCAATAATTGGTATGCTTTATTTGCCAAAGCTGGAACACCAAAGGCTGAGATTGATCGCATCAATCAAGCCTTGAGGATTGCATTAAATCAGGAGTTTACTAAAACCAAGTTATTACAATCTGGCACTGAGCCAGTTGGATCATCTAGCGAAGAGTTAGGGTTGGTTTTGAAAAATGATTTGGCTAAATGGACCAAATTAATTAAAGAAAAAAATATTACTGCAGAATAATTCGTACAAAAAATATCATGGAGAATTAAATGGTCAGACGTATTGGATTGATTACACCAGGCACGCGCCCTGAACTTGCTCAAATCGAGGAAAAAATTACTGCTGAGCGAGGAAGGATCTCTGAGTTGTATCAAGTTTTATTAAATAGTCCAGCTATTGCCCATGGATGGGAAACCTTGCTTACAGCTATTCGTAATAAGAACTCATTACCGGCTAGTCTGCGTGAGATGATTATCTTACGCGTGGCAGTTCTGAACCGAGCTGACTATGAGTTTGCCGCCCATCATCCGCACGCCATCAAGGCTGGCTTAACAGAGCAACAAATTGCCTCTTTAAAAAACACGCCTATTGATCCGAGTTTTTCTGAGCTTGAGCACTTAGTCATGCAATTAACTGACGTGATGACAAGGGATATTCAAGTGCCAGATGCCTTGTATAGCCAAGTTAAAGCGCATTTTAATGATCAAGAAATATTAGAAGTTGTTACCACAGTCGCGGCTTACAATATGGTTTCTAGATTATTAAATGCCTTACATGTAGGACATTAAGTCTGATCGGAGATAGTGTTGTTTCCGTAATATTCCAAGACCCCTACTGACGATTGAGATAAATATGAAAGTAATGGCTTCAGTGGCCTTCAAGGCCCCTTATTTAGAGATGCTACCTGAATTTGAACGAGTTACTGGTTATCGTATTGAGACGCTTTGGTTACCAACAGTAGAGATCATGAGTCGTTTAAAAGGTGGTGAGATTGTTGACTTAGTGGCACTCTCAGCTTCTGGGATTGATGAATTAATTAATCTTGGAAAATTAAAAATGGCTAGTCGAATAGAGTACTTACGGTCTGGAATTGGAGTTGGGATACAAAAGGGTGCTATTAGGCCAGACTTGAGTAATGTAGATGCGTTTAAGCACACCTTACTATCAGCCAAATCAATTGCTTATTCGACTGGCCCAAGTGGAGTGTATTTGGCCTTGTTACTAGAAAAGTTGGGTATTGCTCAAACCCTGCAAGCCAAGATCAAGATTATTCAGGGAGAGCTAGTTGGTGCCGTCATTGAGCGAGGCGATGCTGAAATTGGATTTCAGCAGATTCCTGAGATTTTAAGCGTACCCGGAATTGATTATGTCGGACCGTTACCTGATGAAATCCAACAGATTACGACTTTTGTATTTGGCACGCACATGCAAGCCGGCAATATTTCAGCAATCAATGCTTGGGTTGCTGAATTAAGATCGGCTAGAGCGATCCC
>RFMZ01000196.1 GCA_009927445.1 Betaproteobacteria bacterium | reverse complement strand
TAAACCCCGCATCTTGCCGGCATTGACCATCTGCTGAGAATTACCTACACTATCGCAAAACATTTGTGTCTCACCGGCAATTAATGCAGCCTGGGCCGGTGCTGCACCTTTATATGGCACATGCACAATACTTGTCCCAGCAGCTCCATTAAAGAGTTCGCAGGCTAAATGCCCTCCACTACCAATTCCAACGCTGGAGTAATTTAATTGCCCCGGACGGGCTTTAACATACTGAATATATTCAGGCAAAGTCTTAACGGGCAAACTTGGATTAACCAACAAATACATCGGATATTTAATCGCCATCGATATCGGAGAAAAATCTTTAACGGATTCATAGGGCGGTGGCGTTTTTAATAAAGGACTTATTAAATGTGCGCTATTTGATGTGAATAATAATGTATATCCATCCGCCGGGGCATTCATGACTAGTAAGGTCCCTGTAGCGCCAGTTCCCCCTACCTTGTTATCAACCACCACCGGTTGCTTCCATTCTTCTTGCATTTTATTGGCAATTAAACGAGCGTAATTGTCAGTCGGCCCACCCGGGGGGAAAGGTACAACCATCTTAATTGCGCGATTTGGATAATTCGGGTCTGCCAAGACCTGTTGGGGGACAATACCCGAAAACAAAGCACCAAAACATAGCGCTACAAAATTAAATCTATTTACTTCAGATACCAGCTTTGAAAATAGTTGTCTTTGGATAACTCTCATGGTCTCACCTCTTATAATTTTTCGACTCTCAAGAAAAACGATCAATATCAATCGCTAGGATCATTCTCACCACACCCAATTGAAACTATTTTTAGTGTTTGGTGGTTGCTCTACATCAGAAATTAGTTTACATTCTAATCATAAAAAATTAAACATCAAGGAGAAACTCCGTGAATACGATGAATCACAATACCAATTCGCAACTTTCTTACATAACAATTATTCTAACTCTGCTTTTTATTAGCCTCTTTTATCCAACTGCGATAGCGCAGAACTACCCAAACAAACCAATAAAAATTATCATTCCATTTCCAGCTGGTGATCCAATCGATGTGATCACTAGAATGATTGCGCCTAAATTAACCGAAACTTTGGGTCAATCAATCATCGTCGAAAATATTGCTGGTGGTAGCGGATCAATTGGAATTACAGCTCTAACTAAAGCTACTGCAGATGGTTACACCATATCAGCTGTGCAAACGGGTAATCTCATTGTGCTACCGCAAACACTCAAATCAGTTAAATACAACACGCTAAAAGATATCGCTCCAATTGCCCTAGTTCTGAAAAATTATCAAGGCATTGCAGCTACTGCAAACGCGCCTTTTAATAACTTAAAGGAAATGGTTGCCTATGCCAAAGCAAATCCTGGCAAACTTAGCTTAGCAACAAATGGCGAGGGTGGTTACCCACACCTTACCTTTGAAGATTTTCGAATGCGTGCCAACTTTACCTATTTACATATCCCTTATAAAGGGAGCGTTCAACTCAGTACCGATCTCATTGGTGGACAAGTTCAAGTTGGAATCTTAGGTTTCGCCTCTTTTATTCCTCATATCCGAAGCGGTAAACTGAAATTGCTAGGTATTAGTAGTTCAGTAAAAGTCTCTTCTTGGCCCGATGCCCAGCTAACCAGCGAGATTGTGCCAGGCTTTAGCGCTGAAGGATGGTTTGGTTATGGGGCCCCAGGTGGAACTTCTCCTGAAGTGATCAAACTTCTCAATCAGGCAATTAATCAAGCGTTTACCGATAAAGCAATTATTAATAAACTCTCTGAACTCAATTTGATGGTTGAATCACAAAGTCCAGCTTATTTTGAGGAAGTCATCTTGAATGACTTTAGCCGGTATGCCGGGATTGTTAAAGCCTCTGGCCTTCAACCGCAATAAGTTTTTATTAAGCAAGCTTGCCGACCTGCGCTTCTAATAAGCGCCACACTTCGGAACCAAGCTCTGCTTTCCAGCGCTGATAAAAAGTTCCAGCTAAGCGCTGTCTAAATGGCTTCGTATCGACCATATTAAAGACCATCCCCTGACTCTTCAGAGAAGTCGCTAACTCCAAATTCAGATCAATCGTATATTGTCGTTGCCTACCAATATGAGTCCGCACTTGATGCAAAATAATTTCCTGAATATCTACCGGTAAAGCTTCCCAAAAGCCTAGATTACCAATTAAATTAAACCCTGACCACATATGAGAGGTCATACTGACATATTTAGTCACTTCATGTAACTTGAGTGAGTCAATAATGGCTAAGGGATTTTCTTGAGCCTGTAATTTTCCTGTCTTCAACGCATCGTATAGTTCTAGGACAAATAGCGGTACCGGCTTAGCACCAAGGGCACGGAAGGTTTCTTCAAATACTTGCCCCTCAGGAATACGGATTACCAGCCCCTCTAAGTCACTGACGTCTTTAACTGGTTGAGTATTCGTAACAATATGCCTAAAACCATTTTCCATTAAGCCGCCAGGAACAAGATACAAACCTTTTGTGCCAAGCTCACGCCGCAAATATTCGCCTAATAAACCATCCATCGCCCCATATACATCAGTATTATCTCTAAAAGCAAAGGGAAGACTTTGAACATTCATCGTCGGTGTGATCGGTCCGAGAATACTCCCCATCAATGCGTAAAACTGAATATCCCCCTGTATAACTCCGTCAACGATATCTAGGTGCGATTTTTTTAAGCCGCCATTGTCCGCTAAAACTTCCATAACTACTCGACCATCCGTAGCTTTTTCAACATCATTCCATAAGTCCACTAGAAATGGATGTACATGACTTTTCTCTGGCTGATAGTGCAACTGTTTACCGCGCCAAATTTTTTTCTGATTTTCCAAAAAATGCCTTTCAGTTTAACGCGTAATATCTACTCAGCTTTAATTTGAGCATCCTCAATTACCTTGCCCATCTTTTGGTAATCTGCCGCCATGTAAGAACCCATCTGCATTGCGCTCATGGGCATTGGATCAATCCCGTTATCTGCTAATTTCTTAGCCACATCTGATGAATTCACCACTTTAAATAGCTCCGTTGATAATTTACTAACTATTTCATCTGGCGTATTAGGCGGAGCAACTATACCTATCCATGAAGCGTAGTTATATCCTTTAACTCCTGACTCGGCAATAGTTGGAACCTCTGGCAGTGTATTAGTTCTTTGCGCTCCAGCGATGCCGATTGGCTTTAATTTACCTGACTTAATTAAGGGTAAAACTGTACCTATGGCATTGAACATCGCCGCCACTTCACCCCCTGCAGTCCCAACTGCCGCTTGGCTTGCTCCTTTATAGGGCACATGTACAAGTTTGACATTGGCAAGGGACTCAAACATCGCCATCGCAATATGTTGCGGACTGCCAACCCCGCCAGAGGCGTAATTCACTTTTCCTGGATTGGCCTTAATATAGGCAATGAATTCTGGAATCGTATTGACTGGAATATTAGGATGAACTACTAAGACAGTTGGCAAAACAGCAATCATACCTACAGGCTTAAAAAGTTTGGGGTCATAAGAAACTTTGCGCAGTTGTGGCAACACTCCTAAGATCGCATTATTACAACCACAAAATGTATATCCATCAGCCATGGCGCGCATGACTTTTTCTGCGCCAATAGCACCGGATGCGCCAGTCTGATTATCTATTAGTAAAGTCTGCCCTAAGGCAGTCCCCAAGCGCTCCGCAACAATGCGAAGAGCGACGTCAGACGCACTTCCAGTAGCAAGCGGCGTCACTAAATTGATTGGGCGATTAGGCCAAGACTGAGCAATAGCTAGTTGGCTGAAAATCATCGCCATCAAGCCAATAATTGAAAAGTTGATTTGTATAGCTAGTTGATTAAATCTGTATTGGGAATATCTCAATTGCTCCTCCTTCTATGAATTATTTAGAATTACACCTACTTAGGGTACGTATTACGAAG
>RFMZ01000259.1 GCA_009927445.1 Betaproteobacteria bacterium | reverse complement strand
GAATGTACTTATAATAAGCCAAATCATTAAGAAGCCATCTTAGAATTCCGAATTTGACCTCATCAACACAGATGATAGATAATTAGCTACTACTATAATAAAAATCACATTGGAGAATAGTCATGCAGCAAAAACCATTCAAATTTGTTAAGCTTTTCTGTCAAGCAATGCTTTTTTTCTTGACTCTTCAAATGAATCTTAGCTTTTCTCAAACCCCCTTTCCAAGTAAACCCGTCACATTAATAGTTCCCTTCCCTCCAGGTGGGGCTGCAGAACAACCTTCACGCGTTATTTCTCAAGCATTACTCAGTGTTTGGAATCAGGCTACTGTAGTCATGTCTAAGCCGGGTGCCGGTGGGGCTATTGGTGCCTCCATGGTAGCTAATGCTACTCCAGACGGCTATACATTAATGGCAACGAATCCCTCTTTATTGATACTGCCAGAAGCCGATCGTATGTTTAATCGGCCAGCACAGTTCGAACTTGCAAACTTCACGCCACTTGCGCTCCTTGTCGCAGACCCAATTGTTCTAGTGGTAAAAGGTGATGCGCCGTGGAAAACTTTCCAAGAATTCGCAAGCGATGCAAAAAATAAACCGAGTGAGTTTACCTATGGCTCATCCGGTGCTTATAGCGCCTCTCATCTACCAATCGAAATGCTTGCTAATGCAGCCAATATCAAACTCAAACATATTCCTTATTCAGGTGGGGGCCCTGCAATCTTAGCCCTTTTAGGAGGTCATATAGCCCTCACGGCTAGCTCTCCCGCAGCTGTCGCTACGCAAATAAAAGCCGGCACCCTGCGCCCCCTCGTAGTCACTGGCGCAAAACGCGTGGCAGCGCTACCTGATGTGCCAACTGCTCTTGAACTTGGCTATAAAGATGCTGAGTTTTACTTGTGGATTGGGTTATTTGGCCCAGCTAAAATGCCTGAGGCATTAGTTAAATCGATTCGAGCAGATATTAACAAAGCGGTTACTCAAGAAAACGGCTTTAATCAAAGCATGACTAAACTTGGCGCCGCTGCAGATTATCGGGACGGGCCAGCCTTTGCAGATTTTCTCAGCAAAGATCTTGCTAGAATTAAAGCAACGATCCAACGTATAGGCAAAGTTGATTAAATTATTAACCAACTTCTATGCCAAATAAAGCGCTCATTAAGAATGGTCTGCCTGTTTTAATTGGCGTTTCTGTCTTACTCAGTTTGAGTATGGGAATTCGCCAAAGTCTTGGCATATTTATGCCGCCACTTACCCAAGAAATTGATGTTTCGGTTTCTGGATTTACACTAGCAATCGCAGTTCAAAGCCTTTCTTGGGGAATTCTACAGCCATTTATTGGCGCTTGGGCTGTCAGACACGGCTTTAAATCACTCCTGATGATGGGAGCTTTTACGTATATCTGCGGTCTCATCATTCTAGGAACTGCTCAAGGTGGGTTCGCGGTTTTTATTGGGGCGGGCCTGATCATTGGCTTCGCCCTAGCATGCACCGGCTCGGCTATTGCTATGGCTGTTGCATCTCGCTCATCGCCACCAGCTATGCGAAGCATGATTTTAGGTATTGTTTCAGCTGCTGGGTCAATCGGGACTTTAATCGCTGCCCCAATCGGTCAAGTACTCTCACAAACCTATGGTTGGCGCTTTGGTATTTTAGGATTTGTCATTTTATTGTGCATCATGATTCCAGCAGCTTGGTTTGCAGGCCGAGTTGATCAACTACCCATGCCAGCATCTCCTATTAATGAAAATAATAATGCCAAAGAAATCGCTCTCATCGCTCTCAAATACCCACCTTTTTTAGTGATGACAATTGCTTATTTTGTTTGTGGTATGCAACTGGTTTTTATCACTACACACTTACCGTCTTATCTCGAAATTTGTGGGCTTGATCCAATGCTTAGTGCAAAAGCTCTTGGTGTAATTGGCGGGTTTAACGCCTTGGGTAGCTTATTCTTTGGTTGGATAGGCGGCAAATTCAATAAGCTTTTTATTTTAGGGATGATTTATATACTCCGATCGATTGGTATTGCAATTTACTTTTTCTCCTTTCCAAATCCAGAAAATACGTTGATATTCGCAGCCTTTATGGGATTTTTATGGCTTGGTGTAGCCCCCTTAGTGGCAGGCTCTATTAGCGAAACTTTCGGGGTCAAATGGCAGGCGATGTTAATGGGCGTCTCTTTTATGAGCCATCAATTAGGTAGTTTTATTGGAGCCTTTGGTGGAGGTCTTTTATATGATGCTCTAGGCTCTTATACACTAGCATGGCAAATTGGAGTTGGGGTTGGGCTTAGTGCGGGTATAACGCAACTCCTGTTTTCATTAACTAAACCAACCCAGACTCCGACGCTTGCAACAGCTTAGAATGATCTCCCAATTCAATGATCATATTCTATCTAGGCATGATGCATAAAAATGCTAACACTTTTATGCAGATAATTAGAACTTGATACTTTTTCCTGATCTATGCCTCTTTTGCAGCAATTCCACACTTCTATCAATGGTGTCTATGAAGGATAAATTATTTCTTTTCCGACATAAAAGACAACTCAGAAACCTGATGCAATTCGAAGAGCGGAATTTAAAAAGTCGCCTGTAATTAAATACTGGCGACTTTGTTAGAACTCCTCTAAAAACCAAAGAGAAATCATCTCGTTATTTAGGTTGGTAGCCTATTGATCTTACAATCTCACCAAAACGCGTATATTCTCTCTTAAAGATCGCTTCAAAATACTCTGGGACTGAGCAATTCCAACTAACCCAAGCCCAGGTAAACGCTCAACCACTTCTGGTGACTCTACAGCGCCATTAATTGCCGCATTGAGTTTTTTAATGATCTCTGAAGGTGTATTCGCTGGAGCAGCAAATCCAAAATCACCATTTGCAACAAAGTTAGGGACAGTTTCAGAGACCGTTGGCACATTCGGATATTGACTGACTCGTGTCAGGTTAGTGACATTGAGCAAGGTCAGCTGATTCGCTTTAATAAAGGGCGTCATAGCAGATACGCCATCACCAGCAGCCATAATTTGTCCAGAAATTAAATCTGTAGCAATTTGCGTTGCACCTTTATAAGGTATATGCGTAAAGGTAATGCCTGCTCGCTTTGCCAAGTCTTCAAACCAGAGATGCGGGAACCCACCCTCACCATTGGATCCATAAGTTAACTTACCAGGATTAGCCTTTGCCCAAGAAATCAACTCAGGCAGTGTTTTAAATGGCACATTATTATTAGTTACTAGTACATTGAAATTTCGAACTGATAATGCAACGCGTGCCAAATCCTTTGTGACGTCATAACCCAAGTTTTTAGTTGTATGTGGCTGAACAATAATAGTTCCTGATTGAACTGCCCCAATGGTATATCCATCGGGCTTTGCCTTCACTGTTGCAGCAGTTCCAATCCGTCCACCAGCGCCAACCACGTTCTCCACAATGATTGGCTGACCCAACCGGGCAGACATGCCAGTTTGCAATAACCGAACAGCAATATCTATCGTGTTTCCTGGTGGGAAGGGGACGATGACACGGATTGGACGGTCAGGCCAATTAGATTGGGCGCGCACGAACATGGATGGTCCAACTATGGCACTTGCAGCAAGGCCCTTGATAACTGCTCTTCGTTGTTTTAGTTGATTCATTTCTCTCCTAATGTTTTTGATTAAAAACTAGTCTTACGTATTCAATTCTTCACTGGCTCTGGTTTAACTACTTTTTGCAAAACCTTCATGACTTTTCCAGAATCTTCAGTAGTGTATTTTTTAAAGTCTGGAGCGTCTCGATAATCTAACTGAAATCCGGCTTTTTGCATCCCCGTTATAAATTTTTCTGACTTGCTCATTTCTTGAATAGCGACTCGCAGTCGTTGAACAACATCGCTAGGAGTCCCAGCTGTTACAAATAAGCCATTCCACAAACTATATCTCACATCGATACCTAGCTCGTTTAATGTTGGGGCATCCGGGACAAGGGTGTGACGCTTATCGGAAGTTACTGCTAAAACACGGATCTTGCCCGAACTTAACTGACCACTCAATGTCGCTGGATTAACGATAGTCGTATGTACCTCTCCGCCCAAAAGAGCCAGCACGCCTGGACCAACACCTTTGTATTGAATCTGGTTAAACGAAGTTTTTACCGCGTCACCAATTAATTCAAATGTCACATGGATTGGGCCCAAATTACCAGATGATGAATAATCAATCGAGTTAGGCTTTGCTTGCGCGGCTTTACTAATTCTGCAGCAGTTTTAAAAGGTGAGTCAGATCTGACAACCAAATAAATGGGGTCGTTTGAAAGCATGGCCAAGGGCTCCAGCTGATTCATCTCATAAGAAGGCTTTCTAGCAGCTAACTTCTCTATATCCGGATACGTGACATTCGAGTTATTCGCCATAACTAAGTTGTAACCGTCTGGTGCAGCTTTGGCAACATAGGAAGTACCAATTGAGCCGCCGGCACCCGTTTTATTGACTACGATCACGGGTTGCTTAAGAATCTCACCTAATGGCTCAGTTACTAGTCTGGCAACTAAATCGTTACCCCCACCCGGAGCAAAGGGAACAATAATATTGATTGGCTTATCAGGAAAACGGTTCTGTGCTTGTGTAAAACATGCAAGCAACAAGAGATGAACTGTAACAATATGAAAAAAGAGTCCCTTTAATTTTTTCATAATTTGTATCCCTGTAAGTTGCATTTCGATACCATTGATAATGACGAGCATTGCTTATCTCCAATTTGTAAGTCTAGTTTCTCAAACACCCTAATTTAGCTACTTTACAGACTTATTCTAACTGATAATAATCAATTTTTCAGAGTATTTCTCAGTAAAAAATCAAGCAAAATCTCCTCTAAAACCCTATTACCCTGTCTTCTAATCGAGTACTCAGAGTTTGTATGATGTTCTTTTAATTTTAAGTGCATGATTATGAGCAGAAGTTTGAAGAAAAATCCTTTCTTTAGCCACTGTGGATGTCCTAGTGAAAAAAAAGATAAGAAAAGTTGGCATTCACGCTGGCGTACTCGCGAACGTCAGGCCTTTCGGAAATTATCAATCGAAACTATAGATACCCATCAAACAATCTTAAGAAATCAAGTGAGCTCTACTTGGATGATGGGTAAAGATGGTCGTTACTACTGGCCCATCTCTGAACAAAATCAAATAGCGCAAATACTTGCTCAAAGAAAAGGTAAGACTCAAGCAGAGTTGCAGAAGATAAAAGCTCGACTATTACACAGGTGGCGAGGCAAATAAAATAAAAGTCCTTAAAGAGTTTCGATACAAATTTGTAAAGATCTCTTGAATTGTCATACAATGATTTCACAAACATTTTATAAAGAGACAAGCTATGCGTACACGCCTAATTTCTATTCCAACAGATACTTTTCCACTCGATGGTGTTATGTATGAGCCAGGCAGTAAAGTCCTCGGTTCTGCACTGTACTTTCATGGCAATACGATGAATTTTTATACTGGCGCAGCGCGCTTCTTACCTGAAGCGATGTGCGCTTTGGGACTGGTTTTTGTGGCGTTTAATCGTCGTGGTCATGATATTTTATCGACTAGAGCCAGTCGGCAAGCTGTCGGTGGGGCTTATCAAACTGTTGCCGAATCTGTTGCAGATAATGCGTTCGCCGCAACGTGGATGAAAGAACAGGGTTATGCTAACCCCATTATTTTAGGCCATAGCTATGGCGGTATGTTATCTACTCAACACGTCGTTGATCACCCGGCTACACCTGCCCTCATTTTATTGTCAGCAGGGCGTGGTGGTATCGCTCAAGATACTACTGGAGGAACTGAAAAACTATTCGCTATGGATCGTCTTGAAGAAACTCACCATTCAGGCCAAAGAATTGGTCGCTAAGGGGCGCGGGGAGGACTTAATGATGATGCCAGGATGGTGGTACATAACTAGTGCAACTAGTTTTTTAGATCGATTAGCCCATGTCCCAGATACAATCGCCTTGGCACCTAAAATTACTTGTCCTGTTTTGGCTATTCGCGGAGACTTGGAGGATGTGCACCGCTATCCAGCCGAAGAGTTTCAAGCGGCTTGCGGTCAGCATTGCCATGTAGAAATTATTCCTCATTGTGATCATTTTTATAATCAACGCGAGGATGCGGTAATTCAAGTGGTTGGTGACTGGCTCCAAAAACATATCTGATTTAAATAAGATAGGTTGCTATAGCACTCCGCTAGGCATTTTTTTACAAAGTTTTAGAGGTCTTCTTTCTGAAGTCTAATCATCTTTTTGCAAAAAAGAAAGTTAATCCTTTGCTATAAAAACGTACTTCTTTAACTCAAATTATGACATTATCATTCCAACGCGCCCCAAAGTTTGACCATTTCGAATGGCCTGATGCAGTGCCGGAATTTCGGCTAGAGAAACTGTTTGGGTAACAATTGGCTTGATTTTTTTATCTCGGATTAACTCTAAAGTACGGCCAATTTCAGCCAAAGTAACGTACCGAGCTGCATGTATCTCAAGCCCCCGGTGTAATAATCTCTGTGGGTCTACTAAAAAACTAGGATCTTTTTGATAAACACCCGCTGGACTTGACCCAACAATCACTAAACGCCCACCTATCGCTAAAGAGGCTAATGATTGCTCTAATGAATTCTTTGATCCGACAATATCGATTACTGCATCTACGCCGATGCCGTTAGTCGCGGTCATTACCTGCTCAGCAATCGCTCCTTTGGCTGCGTCAATCAATAGATCAGCACCAATTGTCTGGATAAAATCCATCTTGACTTGCCCAAGATCTGCAGCCAAGACGCGGGCCCCGCACAAACTTGCCATCTGAATCATGTGTATGCCAACTCCGCCAGCAGCACCAACTACTAAAACCGTATCACTTGGCTTTAATTTAGCCTCCTTAATACATGCATGATAGGGCGTAGCAATGGCATCCGAGCCAATTGCAGCGTCAATGTCCGAAACCCCATCAGGAATGGCGATCACGTTGCGCTCAGGTAAGGCAACATACTCTGCATAACCCCCGTCAGTAGCTTGTCCCACATTACCAATAGAGGCCAAGCATAAAGTTTCTCGGCCACTTCGACAATTGACGCACTGACCACAAGTCAAATAAAAATGATTCGTAACGCGTGTTCCAACAGTTACACTTCGTACTTGTGAACCCACCTCAACAATCCGACCAGCAATTTCATGCCCTGGGATTCTTGGGTATTGTTTTACTCTTCCTGGCGTAGCTAATAAATTGACCACTGTCAAACCAACTCCACAAGCGCTGACTTGAACCAAAACTTCACTTGGACCAATTTTAGGTTTAGGAACCTCTTTTAACTGCAAGTCCCCACCAAATTCTTCAATGACTAATGCCTGCATTCGACTCTCCTAAATCGCGAGTAATTACTCTAGCTCAATACCAAGCTTTCTTCCTAAAATACCCCATTTTTTTACATCTTCACTCATAATTGCAGCAAATTGCTGCGGAGTCGTCCCAACAGGCTCATTCCCGCCGTCTGTGATCGTCTTCACAATTTCCGGCTTCTTTAAAATAATTGCAATCTCTCTACTCAACTCATCCACGATTTCGGGCGGAGTCTTGGCCGGAGCTAAAACCCCATACCAAACAACCGAGTCGTAGCCAGCCAATCCTGATTCCGCAATAGTGGGAACTTCAGGAGCTAATAGAGAGCGCTTCACACCACCCGTAGCAATCATTTTTAAACGACCCGCCTTAACCATCGGTAAGGTAGTAAAAATATTTGCTAAAGCAAATTGAATTTCATTTTGAACTAATGCTAAGGTAATTGGGGCAACACCTTTGTAAGGTACATGAGTTGTTTTGATCCCAGCCATCGCATTCATTTGCTCAGTCATTAAATGCGGTGCACTCCCTTGACCAGATGAGCCGTAATTTAATTTATTAGGATTCGCTTTAGCGTACGCCACAAACTCCTTAAAATTATTGATTGGTAAGCTCGGGTTAATGAGCAATACTAATGGTGACTGAATAGTCAACGATACGGGTATAAAATCCTTGATCGGATCATAGGGTAATTTTTTAAATAACTCCGCGCTCATCGCATGCGTTGAAAAAACTGTTAGCAAGGTATAGCCATCTGGCTGGGCCTTAGCAACCGCATCTGTACCTACAATTCCAGAGGCTGCTGGGCGATTTTCAACAATGAAGGATTGTCCAAATTTCTCAGTCAAATGGGCACTCAATAAGCGTGCAATCGCATCTGATCCACCCCCTGGTGCAAGTGGCACAATCATCCGAACTGGGCGAACTGGATAAGTTGGAGAAGCTTTTGCAAATTGGATGGGTGCTAGTGAACTCAACATTACTGCCCCAACAGATTTTACAAATGGACGGCGTTTCATCAAAAATCCCCTAAACAACTACGATTAAAAAAGGTCAGGTTTTGAATTCCAAGAACTCATTACCCAACCAGTACATTTTAAAAATTCGATTAAATTTTTAGATTCAACAACTTGACCGCGTTAGCACCCAAAATGTTATACCGATCTTCATCAGTTAACTCAGGAGTATTCATGATATGCCCAACTGGATCTTCTTCCCAAGGAATCGGCCAGTCCGTTCCAATCATCAATTGGCTTGGCCCAACCTGAGCTGCTAAGTGCCGAAGAGCCTCGCCAGTAAAGACTAAAGTATCAAAATAAATTTGATTGAGATACTCAGTAGGTAACTTTTTGAGTTTAATTTCTGGATTACAGTTCGATGGCGAAATAAACAGCTACGATTCATCCGCGGCGCATAAGATCCTAAGAAACCACCACCATGCGCTGCTAGTATTTTTAATTTTGGAAATTTATCAAAAATACCTTCATAAATTAATTTCTCAAGGGCAATGGTTGTATCCAAGGGATTACCAATCGTGTTGGCCAACCAACCGTTACCTTTAAATCGTGACTCTAGTTGAGGGGTACTCTGTGGATGAATAAATAAAGTGGCTCCAAGTTCTTCAGCCTTCGCTAAAACAGGATGGTATTTGGGATGACAAAAATCATCGCCTAAAACACTTCCACCAATCGCCGCGCCCTGCAGATCAAATTTTGTCATCGCTTCTTCTAGTTGCTTAACTGCCATATCTGGATATTGCATCGCCAGCGATGCAAAAGCGCCAAACCGAGTCGGAGCCATTGCGCATAATTCAGCCAATTTTTGGTTATTCAAAGCACAAACTTTCTCAGCTAAGTCTCTGTCTGCCTTATACCAATATGGATTAATGCTTAAGATCTCCATATCAATCCCCATCGCATCCATATCTTTAATCCGCTCTTCAATCACAATAAAATGCTCCTGAGCGCCTTTAACTGGAGGAACAATTCCCTTGCCGTTCTCGCCCATTAAATCAATCGATTCTTGGAACAAACAATGCGTATGAATGTCAACCGTCTTGGCTTGTTTGCCATTAATGATGACCGGTGGTCTTTTGTATGGGCCTGGCTTACCTCCGCCACCTTCAGGTACTGCAGGCTTCATGCAGCAACCACAAAAAATTAATCCGCCTAAACCACTAGCACTTTTTTTCAACGAATTGAGATACTGGCCCATTACTTCTCCTTAAAATAGTTTGTTCTTGGCAAAACTTTAACATAAACAGATCGCCCTAACCGATAATGCGCCAAGGGGCTTACGAATCAATCTTCAAAAAGCAAAACGGCTTGAGCCGCCATCTACTGGGATGACCGTACCAGTGATGTAACTCGCTAATGGGGATGCTAAAAATAACGCTAAAGCGGCGATTTCAGCTGGCTCACCAAACCGACCTATTGGAATTTCTTGCTTGGCATACTCTAATTCACTCTCAAGCGTAGGATATCGCTTCTGGATTTGCTCTGTCCGGATTCGTCCAGGCTGTAAGCTATTGACTGTAATCCCAAATGGCGCCACTTCTCTAGATAAGCCCTTGGCCCACACATGAATGGCAGCCTTTGCAGTAAAGGCTGCATTTAACATACGCGGCTCTGATGTGCCAGTAAAGGTAACAATTCGTCCCCACTGGTTGACCTTCATACTGGGTATAAGTGCATGCGTTAATTCTCGAATACGGAAAAAGTTCAGTGTCATGCCCTCTAACCACTGTTCTTTTGTAGCATCAAAATCAATCGGCCGGCTTCCACCAGCTGCATTCATCAAAATATCAACTCTTCCCATAGTCCGAAGTGCCTCTGCAGCAACGCGCTCTGGTTCACCCTCCATTGAAAAATCTGCAGAAAATGGAATCACCGGCGCAGCATTGGGATTTTCTAATGAGATTTCGGTATTTAAAGCATCTACTAAAGGACCTCTCCTGGCCACACCAAATACAGTGACACCCTCTAAAGCCAATAACTTGGCAGTTGTCCTACCAATCCCTTGGCTAGCGCCAGTGACTAAGGCAGTTTTACCTTTTAAACCCCAATCCACGCTGACCCCTATCGATTTATTTGATCGCACCATTTCATTAAAATGGGTTTTTCGTTTAAAGTATCTATGAAACTAAAGAATAAAAATATTAGCACACCAAGCAATTTCTGAGATCGAAAGGTTGTCATGCCCCATAAAAAAATTTCACTCTCACAGAGTTTTTTTTATTTCGCAATATCGCTTGGCCTAATTTGGCCTACCAGTGAAGGTATTTCGCAAACAAAATACCCAAGTCGAACAGTCACCATCGTAGTTACTAATCCGCCTGGGGGAGGTACTGACGCATTTGCCCGATTTATTGCACAAGGGCTGTCCACCAAGTTTGGACAATCAGTCATTGTGGATAATAAACCGGGTGGCAATGGCACTATTGCAACTGAATATGTTGCTAGGGCGCAGCCAGATGGGTATACGATTCTTTTAGGTTATACGGCTACACATAGTATCAACCCAGCTTTCTCTAAACTGAAGTACGACCCAATTAAAGACTTCGAACCAATCGGTATGATTGCCTTTTCTCCAACTCTGATGGTGGCTAACGCGAATCTGCCAGTAAACAATGTGAAAGAGCTGGTAGCTCTGATTAAATCAAAGCCTGGTACAGTCAATTTTGCTTCTGCTGGCAAAGGCTCAGCACCACATTTTGCCGGAGAATTATTCAAAATCTCTACCGGCACAGATATTTTGCATGTACCCTACAAAGGAGCCGCTCCAGGGGTCATGGACACGATTGGTGGGACTACCCAAATCATGTTTCCTAGCCTCTTTACCGCTTATCCGCATGTCAAAGCAGGAAAACTAAAAGCGATGGGTATTGCCGGTGAAAAGCGCTCTAAAGCTGTGCCGGATATTCCAACTCTAGCAGAGCAAGGCATCCCTGATGTCAATGTCCCTCAATGGTATGGCCTCTTCGCTCCAGCCAATACACCACCTGCCATTATTCAACTTCTCAATAAAGAAATGAATCTCATCCTGAGCGATCCTGTAGTTGAAAAGAAAATTGAAGACCAAGGCGCTGAAGTAGAAACAAGCTCACCAGAGCAACTTAAACAGTTTGTTCAAAAGGAATTAATTCGCTGGAAAAATGTTGTTGCAAAAACCAAAATCATGCCAGACTAATTCTTTCAAATTACGCTCGCAACTCAACCTAAAAACCTACTAAAGTTAATATGCCCTCTCCTTCTCCTGGCCTGCTTTTTAAAAATGCGCTCAAGCTCGAGTCGCCTTTACAAATAGTCGGTGCCATCAATGCAAATCACGCTCTACTCGCTCAACGAGCAGGCTACGAGGCCATCTATTTGTCTGGCGGCGGTGTCTCCGCAGGGTCTCTTGGTCTTCCAGATCTTGGCATTTCTAATTTAGATGATGTCTTAACGGATGCGCGACGAATTACCGATATTTGCCCTTTGCCACTGTTAGTAGATGTCGATACGGGCTTTGGATCTTCTGCATTTAATATTGCCAGAACAGTCAGGTCCATGGAAAAAGCCGGTGTTGCCGCTATGCATATCGAGGATCAAGTTGGGGCAAAACGTTGTGGCCATCGCCCAAATAAAGAAATCGTTAGCGCCCAAGAGATGGTTGATAGAATCAAGGCAGCAGTGGATGCGCGAACCGATCAGGATTTTGTAATTATGGCAAGGATAGACGCTCTTGCCGTTGAGGGGATGAGTGCAGCGCTAGACCGAGCAATGCTTTGTGTTGAAGCAGGTGCTGATATGATTTTTCCAGAAGCTGTTACTGAGCTAGAGCAGTTTGGGCAATTTGTTGCTCATGCCAAGGTCCCCATCTTGGCGAATATAACGGAGTTTGGCAAAACACCTTTATTTACTCTGGAGGAGTTACGCAGTGCAAGAGTTAGTATTGCACTGTACCCACTCTCCGCATTTAGGGCTATAAACCGCGTCGCAGAAACGGTTTATCAATCTATTCGTAAAAATGGCACGCAACAAGAAGTAGTTAAGTTGATGCAAACGCGAGATGAACTGTACGATCGGATTAATTATCACGCTTATGAACAAAGTCTTGATGCTATTTTTCAACAAGAAAAAT
>RFMZ01000032.1 GCA_009927445.1 Betaproteobacteria bacterium | reverse complement strand
GCTAAAAATAAAATGCATCCTCGAATAATTTTCCAGCAGAATCTTTAGCATTGACTAATGGCTCAATACTTTTGGGTAGCTGCCAATCAATTTTGAGTGTGGGATCGTTCCAACGAATACATTGCTCACTCTTGGCATGCCAATAATCAGTCGTTTTATATAAAAATTGTGCTTCTTCTGATAAAACCACAAAGCCATGGGCAAAGCCTTCTGGGATCCAAAGCTGTAAATGATTCTCTGCACTTAGCTCGATCCCAGTCCAAATTCCAAAAGTGGGTGATGAGCGCCGAATATCAACCACAACATCATATACACGACCTTGCGTCACACGCACGAGCTTACCCTGCACATGCTCCGTTTGATAATGAAGTCCTCTCAAAACGTATTGCTTGGAATTGGAGTGATTGTCCTGCACAAAGGATTTTGTAACTCCGGTTTTTTCAGTAAACTCTTGCTGATTAAACGATTCATAAAACCAACCACGCTCGTCTCCAAATACTTTTGGATCTATAACAAGCACATCAGGGATCTCTTTAGTAGGAGTTACAGTAATCGGCATCAGAAAACCCTATCAAGCTAACATTTTTAAAAGATATTGCCCGTACGCGTTTTTCTTCAACGAGGCAGCAATTTTTTCTACAGTTTCCTTACTAATCCAGCCAGCATGAAAAGCAATTTCCTCAGGACAGGCAACCATGAGTCCTTGGCGTTTTTGCAGGGTTGCAATAAAACCGGCTGCCTCTAGTAATGAGTCATGAGTGCCAGTATCTAGCCATGCATAGCCTCGCCCCATGATCTCAACATTTAATTGCTGCATATCTAAATACCGTTGATTGATTTCGGTGATTTCTAATTCGCCGCGTTTACTGGGCTTGATTGTTTTAGCAATGTCACAGACTTGTTCATCATAAAAATACAGGCCAGTTACAGCATATGAACTTTTAGGCAAAATAGGCTTTTCTTCAATCGAGACCGCCCGCATCTGCTGATCAAATTCCACCACACCATAGCGCTCTGGATCGTTCACATGATAGGCAAATACGGTCGCGCCCTCATGAGCTATAGCTGTCTTTTGCAATTGTTTGGCAAAATCATGGCCATAAAAAATATTGTCGCCAAGTACCAAGGTACTCGGGTGATTGCCAATAAAATCTCTGCCTAAAATAAAAGCCTGTGCCAAGCCATCCGGACTAGGCTGTACCTGATAATGAATATCAATCCCCCATTGACTTCCATCTCCAAGTAACTGCGCAAATAAGGGGGTATCTTGGGGGGTCGAAATCAGTAAAATTTCTCGTATACCAGCGAGCATCAAAGTGCTTAGCGGGTAATAAATCATCGGCTTATCGTAAATCGGCATGAGTTGCTTAGATACGGCCTGCGTAACTGGATATAAACGCGTTCCAGATCCACCCGCGAGAATAATTCCCTTACGTTGTAATGTGCTCATCTACTTAATTCATTAAATTGTTTCATATGGATTCTATTCTAAATTATTATTGCGATAGCTTTTGTACATATTCCATGACATATTGCTGAACTTGCTCTTGCCAGGG
>RFMZ01000140.1 GCA_009927445.1 Betaproteobacteria bacterium | reverse complement strand
TTATAATCTTTCAAAGATTACAGCTATACCCTGCCCACCACCAATGCACATTGTCACGAGCGCATATTTCCCTTGTGAGCGATGTAACTCGTAAATTGCTTTTGTAGCAATCGCTGCGCCTGAAGCACCAATTGGGTGACCAAGAGCAATCGCACCCCCATTCACATTCGTTTTCGATAAATCGAAGCCCAAAGCCTTGGCAACGGTTAGGGACTGGACAGCAAATGCCTCATTAGACTCAACCACATCCATTTGTGCGACTGTTAAACCAGCTCGGCTAAGTGCTAACTTAGATGCCGGAATCGGACCTTCCCCCATGACCTCATTGGGAACACCTGCAACAGCGTAGGATACGAGACGTGCAAGGGGTTTTTGCCCTGAGCGCTCTGCGGCCTGAGCAGATGCCAAAACAAAAAAGGATGCGCCATCATTGATCGAAGATGCATTACCAGCCGTAACTGTACCATTCTCTTTTAAAAATACTGGTTTGAGTTTGGACAAACTTTCTGCTGTGGTTTCTGCCTTGACGCCCTCATCGGTATCAAATACGACTTCCCCTTTCCGCGTTTTAATCATGATTGGAGCAATTTGTGTTTTAAATCTGCCTTCAGCAATTGCCTTGGCTGCTTTTTGATGCGATAAGGCCGCAAAAGCATCCTGCTCTTCCCGACTGATATTCCATTTCTTTGCTAAATTTTCAGCGGTAATACCCATATGTCCGACACCAAATGGATCGGTTAGGGCACTGACCATCATGTCGATTAACTTCGTATCACCCATTCTGGCACCTGTGCGCATGGCTGGCGAACCGTACAGGCCTCGAGACATTACCTCAACACCGCCACCGATGGCGTAGTCGCAATCACCGAGCATAATCTGCTGAGCTGAAGTCACAATCCCCTGTAAGCCAGAACTACATAAACGATTGACTGCCATCGCAACAGAGTCCATGGATAAACCAGCCTGAATCGAAGCAACCCTCGCTACATATGGATATCGCGCCTCCGTAGGAATACAGTTACCAACAGTTACATAGTTAATTGCGTGCGGGTCAACACCCGATCGCTCGACGGCTACTTGCATGACCGAGCCAGCCAGTTCAGAAGGCTCGATAGAACTGAGGGCACCACTATAAGAACCAATTGCAGACCGAACAGCACTTAGAACAACCACGTCTTGAGTCATAAATTCCCCCTAATTAATAATTAAAATAACAAATTTTGATATCTAGATTTTAACAATCAAATCATGGCCTCTAGTTGACAGAACAGTTGCCCGAATTAAATCGCCAACATGATATCTTTTTGAAGGGCGATCAACGGGTTCAATATAAACTACACCATCAATTTCTGGTGCATCAGCATAGGACCTGCCAATCCCACCTTGCTTATTTTGTGAATCCACTAAAACACGGATCCTCTGACCGACACGGCGCTCTAATAGGAACGAGGAAAGAGCCTGTGCAGTCGCCATCAATTCACCTTGACGGTCTTCGCGCTCTGCTTGATCTAGGGCGCCGTCTAAACCATTTGCCGAAGCACCCTCAACGGGAGAGTAAGCAAAGCAACCAACACGATCAATCTGCGACTGGTTAATGAAATCTAATAAGTAATCAAATTCCACTCTAGTTTCACCGGGAAAACCCGCAATAAAGGTACTTCTGATTACCAAATCCGGACATATTTCACGCCACTGGACAATCCTTTCTAGAACTTTTTCACCGCTAGCTGGACGCTTCATTCTTTTTAATACATTGGGATGGGCATGTTGAAACGGAATATCTAAATATGGCAATAAGCCATTTCCATGCTCTTTAAAGTCAGCCATTAAGGGAATAATTTGATCTACGGATGGATAGGGGTACACATAATGCAGCCGAACCCAAGCATCATACTCCCGAGCCATCTCCTTCAGAGCACTCGCTAGATCAAATAATTTTGATTTAATTGGTCTACCTTGCCAAAAGCCAGTTCGATATTGAATATCGACACCGTAAGCGCTCGTATCTTGAGAGACAATCAATAATTCTTTGACGCCGGATTCAAAGAGTTTTTTAGCCTCACTCAGGACATCGTCTATCGAGCGTGAAACCAAGTCTCCTCGCATTTGAGGAATTATGCAAAACGAACAATGATGATTACAACCCTCGGATATTTTTAAGTAGGCATAGTGTTTTGGGGTTAATTTAATACCTATGGGCGGTAACAAATCCAAAAAGGGATCGTGTGGTTTTGGTAAATGCAAATGCACCGCGTCTAGGACTTCATTGGTTGCATGAGGGCCAGTAACAGCTAAAACTTGTGGGTGTCGCTGCTGCACCATACTAGAACCGTCTTGCGCCGTTTTTGCACCTAAGCAACCTGTGACGATGACCTTGCCATTTTCAGTTAAGGCTTCACCAATAGCCTGCAAACTCTCCTCCACAGCTGAGTCGATAAAACCACAGGTATTCACAATCACGAGTTGGGCATCGGCATACTGATTCGTTACTTCATAACCTTCAGCACTAAGGCGCGTCAAAATCAACTCAGAATCAACTAGTGCCTTTGGGCACCCCAACGAAACAAAACCTACTTTAGACACATGGCACTTTCAACATATTATTTGACTGGGGGTTTAAAAGGAAAGTTACTCAGAATACCTTCACTTTGAACTTTCATTTTCTCTAAAAATTGCGTTCCCGACTCAAAAAACACACTCATCGGATTAGCTAACTCAACGTTCGATTGATGATTCATAAAACTCAACCAGTTTTCTGGACTGGATAAGCCGCCTAATTTTTGACAATGCGATAAATATTGATTCTGAAGATCACTAAATTGATTGAGATTTTTCTCTAAAAATGGGGCCATCATCCCTTGCAAGGAATTGCCATAAAAACGAATCATTTGTAACAAGCTTTGCGTTGAAAATAATGGTTGACCATGGGCTTCCTCTTCCAAAATAACTTGCATGAGGATACTCCGCGTAATGTCCTCACCAGTTTTTGCGTCAAGGACGTGGAAAAGCTCTTGAGACATAACAAGATCTTTCACGTCAGACAAAGTCACATAACTGCTAAACAGGGTGTCATACAAGCGACGATTGGGGTATTTTTTGATGATTCGGTTGTGCTCTAAGGCCGGCAATTCCTGGGTATCTTGCACCTTTTTAGCGAGGCGATCGGTTGAGGCAATGCCAGCATCCACGGATTTGCTAACTGCTTGCTTGCTTAATCTGCTGCTTGATCTTTTACCTGAGGCTGATGGCTTACTAACACCGCTTTTTTCGTGAAGAGGCTTTTTTTTCGAAGTCCCTAAGCCCGACGCTTTTGCAGGTCGCGCACGCGTTGATGCCGGAGCCTGTCTAGCACTAGAAGAGCTGCGCGCAGGTGCTTTAAACGAAGGGGGTTTCATTCGATTTGCCATACTTAGCCCATAACCATAATACTTATTGGCCTAAATGGCAACTGCTTCTGAGTTAATCGTCTTTTAGACCACTAACTCATGTGTAAGCCGCCGTTTAATGAGAAATCAGCCCCAGTCGCAAAACCGCCATCATTGGATGCAATCCAAGCAACCATCGAAGCAATTTCTTCGGGAGTTCCTAGCCTTCTTACAGGAATCGTATCGATAATCTTATTCAAGACATCCTCTCGAATAGCCTTCACCATATCAGTACCAATGTAACCTGGGGAAACCGTATTAATTGTTACCCCTTTAGTGGCTACCTCTTGGGCTAATGCCATTGTAAAGCCGTGCAACCCAGCTTTGGCGGTCGAGTAATTGGTTTGCCCAAACTGCCCTTTTTGACCATTTACCGAGGAAATGTTAATAACTCTCCCCCAGCCTTTTTCAACCATGCCATCAATGACCTGCTTCGTGACATTAAAGAGTGAGTTTAAATTCGTGTCAATCACCGACCGCCAATCTTCAGGCGTCATCTTTCGAAAGACAGTATCTCTGGTAATTCCAGCATTATTGACCAAAATATCAACCGTACCAATTTCTGCCCGAACTTTGTTAAAAGCAGCCACCGTACTAGTCCAATCACCGACATTGCCCTCGGACGCATGAAAATCGTATCCCAAGGCTTTTTGCTCGCTTAACCAACGATCTTTTCTAGGAGAATTTGGTCCACATCCAGCAATAACAAGACATCCATCTTGATGGAGTTTTTGACAAATTGAGGTCCCAATACCACCCATACCCCCAGTTACATATGCAATTTTTTTAGTCATTACTTTCCTTTAATAATGAAACTTTTACAGCCTTTTCTCGAACATATCTACCCGGCGCAGGCTCAACCACTTGATATTGACGATTTCCCAGAGAAGGACTAGATTTAACTTTCTTACCACTTTGCTTGACTAACCAAGCAACACAATCAGGCCACCAACTGCCATCTACCGATTTCGCTTTACTGAGCCAGTCTTGTGGTGTGTTTGCAATTTGAGGGTTAATCCAATAATTGCGTTTTTTCTTTTGTGGTGGATTGATCACACCCGCAATGTGGCCAGAAGCGCCTAAAACAAAACGTTTTTCACCCGGCAAAAGCTGATTTGTTAAATAAGCAGTCTGCCAAGGCACAATATGATCTTCTTTTGAGGCATATATGTATGCGGGACAGGTAATCCGGCTTAGATTGATTTTGGTTCCACAGATCTCTAATCGGTCTGGTATTTTTAACTCATTTTGTAAATACATATGCCTTAAATACCAAGCAAACATGGGGCCCGGTAAATTACTCGTATCACTATTCCAATACAACAGATCAAAGGATGTTGGTGATTTACCTAGCAAATAATTACCAACTACATAGTTCCATACCAAATCATTTGGACGCAGTGCAGAGAATGTATTAGCCAGGTCATCCCCTCCTAACAAACCATATCGACCAGCACTGCCACCAATCGTTTTCTCAGTCATCTCGATAGTCGATTCATCAATAAATACATCTAAAACACCGGTATCCTGAAAATCTAAAAAAGAAGCTAATAAAATAAGGCTAGCTGCCGGTTCAATATCATTAGCAGCTAGAACAGCTAGTCCAGATGCTAATAAAGTTCCACCGACACAAAATCCTAAAACATTAATCTTGGGTAATTTAGAAATCTCGATAGTGACTTGTAAGGCTTTAATGACCCCTTCGCTAACATAATCATCCCAAGTGACTTCAGTCATCTGCTCATCAGCATTTTTCCAAGAAACCATAAAAACTGTAATCCCAGCATTTAAAAAATACTGCACCATCGAGGATTCTTTCTGAAGATCGAGGATGTAATATTTATTGATACACGGCGGAACCATTAATAAAGGCTTTTGATAGACTGTGGCTGTCAGTGGCTTATATTGAATCAATTGAAAGATGCGATTTTCATAGACGATTGCACCGACTGAGTTCGCCACATTCACACCAAACTCAAACTTACTGGTATCCGTTTGAGAAATCTTCCCCTCTTGCATATCTCCTAAGAAATTTTGAATTCCATTGGCTAAAGACTCCCCTTTAGTTGCGATCATTTCATTAATCGCCTCGGGATTTGTCGCTAAAAAATTAGACGGAGCCATCGATGAAATAAATTGCTCTGTAGCAAAGAGAAGCCTTTTTTTTGCCTTCGTATCGACTTCAACCGCTTTCGCCAAATCAACTAAGTGTTGTGCATTAACAAGATAGCTCCGCAGAATAAATTCTGACCACCCTTCATGCCAAGCACTGGATTTAAAGCGGTGGTCGCTAGATTCAATAGGGCTTTTACCTGACCAAATAGCAAAGATATTCTCCAAATACTTTTTTTCGATCTCTTCAATTTTTTCCATTGGTATCATCGCCATGTGGGCGTCTGGAAGCTTTGGGGGCTGCCAAAATCCAGCGAAAGCGGATGCCGGGTCAGTCAAAATACATCTCCTTATATAAGTTAAAAGCCAATATTTAGCAATATAAACGCTAATTATTAAAATCAAAATACGAAATTACCCTACTAACGCACTTTATTATTCCAGGTAAATAAAACTCCCGAACCGACCAGTTATTTTGCTACGACGATAGGAATAAAGGTGTGTGGAATCGGAATATGTACAGTGGTCAGCACAATAGATCTGATGGAGGCCTAGGCTTTGAAGATTAATCCTGGTTAATGCAAATAAATTGGCTAAATATTTATCTTGTATACCCGTTGCCCGAAAACATGCCGCAATTTGTGGATCAGCACTGCAGTTGAGGAAGGCTTGACGAACCTCTGGTCCGACTTCAAAAAACTCTGGGCCAATACCCGGACCTATGTAAGCCATTAATTGGCTTAAGTAAATAAAGGGATCGTCCGGTTTTTTTAAGTTAATCATCTCTTGCAGTGTTTGATCAATCACACCGCGAACTAAGCCCCGCCAACCAGCATGGCAAGCAGCAATGATGTCTCCAGCCTGATCTGTAAAAAGAATTGGCAAGCAATCGGCACTCAAAATGCATAAGACATCATTTCGGTCAGCGGTAATCGCTCCATCAGCTTGGAGAGATGGAATAGAGACATTTTTTGTCCAGATAGTTGTGCCGTGTACTTGATTTAACCAAACGGGTTGGGTGGGTAAAAGAGCTGTGATTAAGGCGCGGTTTTGGTGCACAGTTTGCGGGTCATCGCCAACATGGGTGCCTAAGTTCAGGCCATTAAACGGCGCACTACTGGAACCACCAATCCGCGAGGTGATTACACTTTTGACGTGTTTTGGGGCGTCCCACATGGGGGTATGAACGACCAGCCCATTGGGCTTTTCTTGCCACTGCATCATTTAACTAATTGTTGCCAACTAGCGGTTGATATACCGAGTAATTTAAATAAATCGATGAAAGCCTGCGCCGGATCGATTTGCCAAGACACATTTTTCAGAGATTGGGGATGGCATAGACCAAGCAGACGAGCGTGCAAAATCTGTCCTGGAATCTGTATAGCATGATGTTGCATCTCTTCTCGTAAAAATTGATCAATTTGGATAGGTACTTTACTGCGATACATTGGATCGTTGACCAAGGGATGCCCTATAGACTCTAAGTGCACCCGAATTTGGTGCGTTCGACCCGTTTCTAACTGACACTCGACGAGCGAGATAACTTTGTCACGATAAGTGATTTGATCTAAACACTGCATCCGAGTTCTGGCTTCTTTACTGCTTGAGCCTGAAGAGATTGCCATTTTTAGGCGATGATGGGGGTCCCGGCCAATCGGTTGATCAATCTCTTTTGTCATCGGCGCCCTGCCCCAAACTAATGCTAGATAGCGACGCTGCATGGATCTTTCTTGCAATTGCTTGACAAGAGCATTTTGCGCAATCAAATTTTTAGCAATCACTAATAGTCCGGAAGTGTCTTTATCAAGTCGGTGCACAATACCAGCTCGGGGAACTAAGGAACATTCTGGGAAGTGATGTAAGACAGCATTCAAAAGGGTTTTACCCCAATTACCAACTGCTGGATGCACCACTAGTCCGACTGGTTTATGAATAATAGCAATCGAGGCGTCGCTAAAGACAATCTGCAAGGGTATATCTTCTGGTTGGTAAGCCATATTTTGTGGATCGCTTGGCACAGCAATCAAAATTTGCTCATTCCCAAGGACGGTATATTTTGGTAAGAGTGGTTCTCCAGCAGATTGTACTAAGCCGCTTTGGAGCCACTGCTGAATTTTACTGCGTGAATAATCATCAATCAAAGAGCCTAGGGCTTTATCAATCCGCTGACCTCGAAAACTAGGCGGTATAACGATAGAAATGGGAGGGTTTTCGGGAACATCTTCCCCTTGCACCACATCGTCGATATAATCACTGAATTCCATTGTTTTCTTAAATATTTAAAGAGCCTAATTTGACAGTTTATACGCCTCGATTGAGTTTGATGACCAAAATAACCCAATTCTTGCAGTTTTTGGGGATTATCTGCGTAGTCACTTTGGCCGGTTGTGCAAGTACCGATGAGGATATTACTGCCGGCTGGTCGCAATCTAGACTTTTAAATGAAGCGAAAAGTAGTTTTAAGGATGAAGACTACCCGAATTGTGTGAAGTATTACGAAAAATTAGAGTCCCGTTATCCATTTGGCCCTATGGCCGAACAGGCGCAATTAAACATCGCCTTTTGTAATTGGAAACGCGGGGATATTGAATTAGCTCAAATCGCAATCAATCGTTTTATCCAACTTCACCCAGGACACCCTGAAATCGATTACGCTTATTATTTAAAGGGTTTGATTACCTTTAATGATAATTTAGGATTTTTTGCGACTTTTTCTGGTCAGGACTTGAGTGAGCGTGACCCCAAAGCTTCAAAAGATGCCTTCGAAGCTTTCAAAACACTCGTAAACCGGTTCCCTGATAGTAAGTATGCCCCAGATGCAACTGACCGAATGCGTTACATTGTCAACTCTTTAGCGGAAAGTGATGTCAATGCGGCGCGGTACTACTTCCGACGGGGAGCCTACTTAGCAACAATTAATCGGGCGCAAAATGCAATCAAAGACTATGACCGAGCACCGGCCATTGAAGAAGCCTATATCTCATGGTTAAATCTTATGATGCACTAGGTATGAAGGACTTAAGCGCTTCGTCGATGCGCGTTTTTAAAGATACTTTTCCGGATAGTAAAATATTTCAAACTGGGTCTAGAATGTCGGTCACGGCTAAGAAATCTGCTTGGTGGCAAATCTGGAATATTACTAATTGAGGTCGTAACTGAGGTTTGGCTCAATTAATCCGAAACAACGCGAACAGGAACCCGTGCAGCCAAAGCGCACATCAGTTCGTAACCAACCGTGCCAGCAGGTTTAGCCACTTGATCAATCGGTACCTTCGCGCCCCATAATTCAACTGGACAGCCTACTTCAGCAAAAGCTGCTTGCGACAAGTCAACTGTCAACATGTCCATGGAAACACGCCCAATAAGCGGAACGATACAACCATTACCTGAATGATTATTACCAACCCAAACAGGGGTGCCCAAAGGGGCGCTCCTCGGGTATCCATCCGCATACCCACAAGCAATGACACCAATCCGAATCATTTGGGTGGCTGTAAAGTTTCCACCATAGCCAACTGTCTGGCCAGGTTCTAGGTCTTGAATCGAAATAATGGCTGAAGATAACTGCATAGCAGGCTTTAAATCATATCCAGCAATGTCATCCCATAAGCCAGAGGGCGACGCCCCGTACAGCATAATTCCCGGTCTAGTCCAATCCGCGTGGGTGTTTACATGCCGTAAAATAGCGGCGGAGTTAGCTGCACTTCGAAAACCCTCTAGAAATTGCGTACTATGCTCAAATACCTGCCACTGCTCATTAACTGTTGGCAAAGAATCATCTGTATCAGCATTCGCGAAATGCGTTAAATGATGGACGGTCAATCCTAACCCGAATAAAACTTGATAAGCCATCGCATATTGGGCTGATTTGAACCCCAATCGATTCATCCCAGAATTGAGTTTTAACCAACAGGCAGTTTTTTGAGAAACCTGTTGATGCTGCGCAAAGCTTAGTGACTTGATCCATGACTCAATCAGAATTAGTTGCGAGGCATGATGAACCACCATCTCGCAATCTAAGAGAAAACAATTTTCTAAGTCGTCCGTGGTAAAAATCCCCTCCAGTAAAAGTATCTTCCCTTTCCAGCCCATTTCGCGTAATAATTGGGCATCATGCAAATCAAGCAAAGCCAAGCCCTCACTCTGCGCAAATCCGGCATATGCCGCCTGCAACCCATGCCCATATGCGTTCGCTTTAACGACCGCCCATGTCGGTCGAGCTTTTGTAAGCTTTTTTACTTGCGCTAGGTTATGACTCAAATTTTGTGTAAAAATCGTAGTTTGGATAGGTCGACTCATGATTTTCCTATTATTACAATAATTTCTTATCCCTACTAATCATTCTACAAATGAAACCTGGATTTTACGCAATTATGGCTGCGCAGTTTTTTTCCTCACTGGCGGATAATGCTCTCCTGATCGCGGCTATTGCCCTACTACTTCAGTTACATGCCCCTGAATGGATGACCCCACTCTTAAAGCTATTTTTTGTTCTGTCGTACGTTGTCTTAGCTGCTTATGTTGGCGCTTTTGCGGACTCAAGGCCCAAAGGCCAAGTCATGTTTTTAACTAACTCGATTAAGATCATCGGTTGCTCAATGATGTTATTTGGCCTGCATCCACTATTATCCTACGCTGTTGTTGGCTTTGGAGCTGCAGCATACTCGCCAGCAAAATATGGCATTTTGACAGAGTTACTCCCCCCCGAAAGATTAGTGGCTGCCAACGGTTGGATAGAAGGCTTAACTGTTGGCTCTATTATTTTAGGGACAGTCCTGGGTGGGGTTTTAATTAATCCGACGATTGCTCAATCATTTTTGTCAATTGATATTCCACTCATCGATACCCATATCGATACAGCTCCAGAAGTAGCAATTAGCTGCATCATGGCAATCTATTTGATTGCCGCCCTCATCAATTTAAAAATACCTGAAACCGGAGTCAAATACCATCAAGCTTCTAAAAATCCAATTAAGCTCATTAAGGATTTTGCCCATTGCTTTACCACGCTATGGAATGATCGCTTAGGACAGATCTCACTGGCTGTTACGACCCTTTTTTGGGGTATTGGCGCCACCTTGCAATTTATTATTCTCAAATGGGCTGAAAGCGCACTCCAAATGAATCTGTCTGAAGGGGCAATCCTACAGGCAATTGTGGCCTTTGGCGTAGCTGGGGGAGCGATTTGGGCGGCCTGGAAAATACCTCTTCAAAAATCTTTAAATGTTCTCAAGTTCGGGGTCATTATGGGTGGCTTTGTGGTGGCTTTAGCGGGTTTTCAAAAACACCATTTTGGTGGTGCCATCGTGGATTTTGGGCTTTTCGAAATACCGGCTTATTTAGTTTTTGCTTATGTTTTCCTAGCAACCGTTGGTTGGATGTCCGGGTTTTTTGTAGTGCCAATGAACGCCCTCTTACAGCATCGTGGCCATGTCCTTCTGACAGCGGGTCATTCGATTGCAGTACAAAACTTTAATGAGAATCTATCGGTTCTGATAATGCTGGGATTCTATGCCCTTCTGATATCGTTTAATGTCTCTGTACAGTTCGTGATTGTTCTTTTTGGCACTTTTGTAATGATTGCGATGGCCTTAGTTATATACCGACATAAGAGAAATCAAGAGGAGTATGACTCCTTACACCTCATTGGCGAAGAAAAACACCCCCACTAAAGCAGAAGCGTTACTGAGTTTCTAAATAGGTGGTTCGCGCCATTAAAATGTCCTGCCACACCTCTTTTTTGAAATGCGCTTGTGTTAAACAGGCCTCAGGGTCATGGGTCACAATGACAGGGATCTCGACTGAGCGGCTATTTACCGCTTCAAATAGTATCTCCCTGAGTTCATCTACTGGCGCATGCTCACCAGAAAAATAATGCGTCGCCAACTCGCCAAAAGCAATCAGTAAGTCGCCCTCTATGTCCTGCGCCTTAATTGCAGAACTTGTACTCATACGCAATACTTGTAAGCCGACGCCCAAATTCTCAATTGCTCGGCAGATTTTCGAAAAAAGTACCTGACTAGAGTTCTTTTCCTGCCAGACTAATGTCCAAAGAGGTTGATCCTTCGGTCCTATTATCATTGTCTGATCGGACGTCTTTGGCTCACTGCTGTGCAGTTCATGCGGATTTTTTGGCGACGATGGGGCAATATTCTGCGCCTCATCAGCCGTTGACTTTGCAAGTTGCAAGGCATCTCGGCTGATCCATGCAGTAATCCCAATTTCCTGAAGTATTTCAATACGCCTCATCTCATTACCTCACTAATATTTTTTCCATAACCACCGCATCCTCTCGAGTCGAACTTTTTTGCAAAACTGCGTTAGTACTATCTCTAGTGGTCAATTGATAGGGGTAATAATCTTTACGAATTCCAATTGTTTGGTAACCTAGTTTCTCATACAAGCCAATCGCCGCACAATTACTTGTCCGTACCTCTAAAATAATTTTAAACATGGCCTTTTCAATACTCGTCTTTTCAATGGCCTGTAAAGCCCGCAATGCAATACCGTGCCGACGAAACGCGTGATCAATGGTGATATTCAACAAATGCAACTCAGACACTCCGGGCATAAAAATACAGTGTCCATAAATATGCTTAGAAACTACATCTTGCAAGACGTAATTCCAATAGGCATGATCTAGACAGTCCAAAAAGTTTTTTTGTGTCCAAGGATTGCTATGAGAATACTGCTCAATCATTAATACCTTGGCCAAGTCCTCTTTACACATCACCCGAAATTCGAAATTTACCTGATGCATGAAAAGCCTCTACAAGCCTGGAGTCGATCTTTCAAGGATCGTTTGTGCGATTCTATCTCTGATATACAGTGGTTGACAATCTTTTGCTAAAAAAGAACCACTTAAATCGGCCTGCAACGCTAAAGAAGCTATTCCTAAGGCATGGGGAGATACTTCCCTAGAAATGATTTGTAAATGACTACCAATCTCTTCTCCTAGAGTGAGCTGATGTCCCAAAACCCGTTTAGTGGACTGCACGTGGATCAAGCTTGGTTCAGATAAGGCAATCGCATCGGCTCGAATAGGCATGCGATCTTTAAAGGTCTGGTAAACACCCCAGTACCATTGCCCCATTCTGGCATCAATTGCAGCAATCATATAACCATCCTGCCTGACATGTCGATTGCCTGTCATATATTGGTAAGCCATCATGCCGTCCATACTCGTGATTGGGATTAAAGGCTTGGCCCTCGCATAAGCAATTCCTTGGGCAATACCAACACCCAGGCGGATACCTGTAAATGCACCAGGCCCAATCGATACAGCTATGCGTTCAATCGCATCCCAAGATAGACTATTTGCTTGCATCAGCTCATGAATCCAAGGCAAAAGCATCTGACTGGCCTGGTTCGATAGAAGCTCATGCCGAACTAGTTGGCGATCAGCAAATAAGAAAGCCACCGAACACCAATGACTTGATGTCTCGATGGCTAAAATCCCCATTGACTTGCCTCTCTTAAAAACAGTCGAGATGGGGCATTAATCAAATTTCTTCATAAAGAGGAAGAGTTAAGAATTCCTCAAAATGCTCACTCGTAGCCATTTGTTCAAAAATTTCAGCTGCGCGGTCCCAATGACCTGTTGCCCCTGAATCTTTGACTTTTTGCAGCTCTTCCTGCACCATGATTTTAACCATCGGAGTAGTTACTTTTCGGCCATCCTCTAAAACACCCTTCGGGGAGCGAATCCACTGCCATACTTGGGATCGACTGATTTCAGCAGTAGCCGCATCTTCCATTAAATTGTGAATCGGAACACAACCATTACCTGCTAGCCAAGCCCCCAAGTAATGAATCCCTACATTAATATTCATACGCAGACCAAATTCCGTAATTGGACTTTCAGGCTCAAAATTTAATAAATCAGCAGCGACAACCTGCACTTCCGGCTTTTGCTTTTCAAACTGATGTAATTTATCTCCCAGAACCTTTTTAAACTCAATCATGGCTGGCTCGACGAGTCCGGGATGGGCGACCCAACCACCATCATAACCATCCTCCGCGTCACGCCTTTTGTCAGAAATAATGCCAGCCATGGCAACGGCATTTTTTTCTGGATCATTTTTAATTGGAATTAAGGCACTCATTCCACCAATCGCTGGCGCACCACGATGATGACAAATTTTAAGTAGGAGTAAAGCGTAAGCCCGCATAAAAGGGGCCGTCATCGTTACTTTAGCTCGGTCAGCTAAACAAAAGTTTTTATCAACTTTGAATTTTTTAATGCAAGAAAAAATATAGTCCCATCGACCAGCATTGAGTCCAGCACTGTGCTCACGTAGTTCATAGAGCATTTCATCCATTTCAAAAGCAGCCAAAACCGTCTCAATCAATACCGTAGCTTTAATTGATCCCCGAGGAATACCCAACTCCTCTTGAGCCATGATGAAAATATCATTCCACAACCGGGCTTCTTGATAGCTCTCTAGTTTTGGTAGATAAAAATAGGGTCCAGCCCCGCGTGCAAGTTGCTCTTTAGCATTGTGGAAAAAGAATAAGGCAAAATCAAAAATACCACCAGAAATCCGCTTACCATCAATCAAAACATGCTTTTCATCAAGATGCCAACCTCTAGGGCGAACCTGTAAAACCGCTATTTTTTCATTCAGAGCATAACTTTTTCCATTTTGCTCGAAGCGTAACTCCCTACGAATCGCACTTTTTAAATTAATTTGCCCTTGAATTTGATTACTCCAACTTGGACTATTCGAATCTTCAAAATCAGTCATGTAAGAGTCTGCGCCAGAGTTATAGGCGTTAATCACCATCTTGGCATCTACTGGGCCAGTAATTTCTACGCGGCGGCAATGAAGAGCTGGCGGAACTGGTGATATTTTCCAATCTCCCTCTCGAATCGCTTTTGTCTCTGGGGGGAAGCTAGGCATTTCCCCGGCATCTAAACGCTTGGTTTTCTCAATCCGAACCTGCAATAACTCTTGTCTGCGGGCCTCAAAGGAATGATGCAGTTTTGCCACAAAAGCTAGTGCCTCGGTGGTTAAAATACTCGCAAATTCCGAGCTAACGTCGGCATGAATTTCCATTCCATGAGGCAAATTAGACATACTTTCTCCAAAAGCAAAACTGGGTTGATCAAGTCTCTATTATGCCAAGAGAATCCCCTTCATGACAAAATTCGGATAAAACCTGATCAAAATACTTTGGCCAAACAATGATTAGAGACTTACTAAATCATCTCTTCTGGGGCTTGGACGAGTTCGACTAAAACTCCTGAGCCAGCTATGGGAAATTCATGACTCGATTTAGGGTGGACAAAAATAATGTCGTGGCCATCTCCGCCCCGCCGAATCCCACCTGGGGTAAAGCGCACACCTTGGGCTGTGAGCCACTCAACGGCGGTTGGTAAGTCATCAATCCATAAGCCAATATGATTAAGTGGCGTTAAGTGAACTGCTGGTTTTTTTTGGGGATCAATCGGCTGCATCAAGTCAAACTCCACCGGATGGGGGCCACTACCAATCGTATAAATGTCTTCATCAACATTTTCACGTTCAGATCGAAAACTCGATTTGAACTCTAGGCCAAGCATATCTACCCAGAACTTTTTTAACTCCTCTTTATCAAGCCCACCAATGGCTACTTGCTGTATACCTAATACCCGAAATGGCCTATTCATCACATCTTCCTTATTCAAAACGCATAATTACTTGATCAACACTCAAACTCTGCCCTTGCTCAACAAGGATCTCTGCGACTACGCCCACTTGCGACGCAAACAAGATATTTTCCATCTTCATCGCCTCAATCGCCGCCAAACGCTCACCGGCTTGGACCTTTTGGCCAACCTGAACAGCTACTTGCACTAGAAGCCCTGGCATGGGGGAGAGTAAATATTGAGATAAATCTGGCGCAACTTTCATCGGCATTAACTTTTGCAGCTTGGCATTGCCCGTAGTCATGACCATCGATTGGAAACTCATACCATTCATCTGCAGGATATAAAATACACCCTGACGGGCGACTTGCAAACTGTAAGGCTGGCCATTAATCTGGGCACGGTAAAGGGTCGAGCCAACATGCCAATCAGACTCAATGCATAAATGCTGTCGTCCAACCTCTACCCAAAGACCTTTTTCAGAGTGCTTTACAGTAGTTGATATCGATGACTGCTGACCACTAGGTCCCATCAATACTTCAAAACTGGTAGGAGTTTGACGTGTATGGCCATCTAACTGACCAGAAATTTGTAGAGATCTTGCCAGATACCCTAAATGGATTGTCGTGGCTATAGCACTTAACAATTCTTGCTCTGCAAGGCTTGGGCTTAAACCATGAAAGCCATCTGGAAAATGCTCGGCAATGAATCCGGTATTAAAATCTCCCGCTTGAAAACTGGGGTGCTGCATTAAGGCCGCCTGAAAAGGAATAGTTGAATGTACTCCCGCAAGCACAAATTCATTTAGCGCAAACTGCATTCTGGCAATCGCTTCTTGGCGATTTTGGCCATGGGTAATGACTTTTGCAATCATTGAGTCATAAAACATCGATATGTCACTACCCTCATAAAAGCCTGTATCGATTCGAGAAATACCCTCTTTGGCATTGGGTTGATAATGCGTTAATCGGCCGCTCGATGGTAAAAATCCGCGATAAGGATCCTCGGCATTAATGCGACATTCCATTGCCCAACCATTTCGAGGGATATCCCCTTGCTTAAAAGCTAATGCTTGGCCAGCAGCAACGCGTAACATCTGCTCAACCAAATCAAGCCCAGTAATCATTTCAGTCACGGGGTGCTCAACTTGTAAACGCGTATTCATTTCTAAAAAATAAAATGACTCATCTTTACCTACAACGAATTCGACTGTTCCAGCAGATTCATAATCCACCGCTTTGGCAAGAGCGACGGCTTGTGCTCCCATAGCTTGACGTGTTTCTTCACTAATAAATGGTGAAGGAGCTTCCTCAATAACTTTTTGATGACGCCGCTGAATTGAACACTCACGCTCCCACAGATAAACTACATTCCCAAAAGAGTCAGCTAAAATTTGAATTTCAATATGGCGGGGCTCTTCAATAAATTTTTCTATGAAAATCCGGTCGTCACCAAAGGCATTACGCGCCTCATTAGCACAAGCAATAAATCCCTCTTCTGCCTGCTCATCATTAAAGGCAACCCGTAAACCCTTGCCACCTCCACCAGCAGATGCCTTGAGCATGACTGGGTAGCCAATATTCTGGGCAATTTTTACCGCTTGCTGAGCATTTAGAATTACTTCGTTATAGCCTGGAATGGTATTAACGCCAGAGGCCATCGCTAATTTTTTGGAGGCGATCTTATCACCCATGGAGGCGATCGCCGCATACTTCGGGCCAATAAATACAAGACCCTCATCTTCAACCAATTTTGCAAAAGCCGCGTTTTCAGAAAGAAAGCCGTAACCCGGATGAATTGCTTGTGCACCGCTAGTTTTGGCCGCAGCAATTATTTTCTCCATCACTAAATAAGACTCTCGCGAGGGGGCTGGACCAATCAAGATGGCTTCGTCTGCCATTTGAACGTGCAAAGCTTCGGCATCAGCTTCGGAGTAACGGCAACCGTAGCAATTCCCATAGACCGACATGTACGGATTACCCGGCAAGCGATTTCACCACGATTAGCAATGAGAATTTTTTTAAACATGGTCATCACTCTTCAGAAACGAATCAATCTGGTTATAAAGGAATATTGTCATGTTTTCTCCATGGATTTTCTAATTCTTTATGTTTGAGCATGACTAAGGATCTAGCAAGGCGTTTTCGGGTTTCGTGCGGCATAATGACATCGTCAATATAGCCTCGGCGACTTGCTACAAAGGGATTGGCAAACTTCGCTTTATACTGGGCCTCACGCTGCGCTAATTGATTGGCATCACCCTTTTCTTCCCGGAAAATAATTTCTACTGCCCCTTTAGGGCCCATGACTGCAATTTCCGCAGATGGCCAAGCAAAGTTGACATCTCCTCGCAAGTGCTTAGATGACATAACATCATAAGCTCCACCATACGCTTTTCTAGTGATGACAGTGATTTTGGGAACAGTACATTCAGCGTAGGCAAAAAGCAACTTGGCCCCATGCTTAATAATGCCTCCGTATTCTTGGGCAGTTCCTGGCATAAATCCTGGTACATCGACAAAAGTAATTACTGGGATGTTAAATGAATCACAAAACCGCACAAAACGCGCTGCCTTAATTGCTGACTTAATATCCAAGCATCCTGCTAGAACTAAGGGTTGATTTGCTACTATGCCAACTGATTGGCCATCAATTCGGCCAAAACCAATCACGATATTCTTGGCGTAATCTGGCTGAATTTCATAAAAATCGCCGTCATCTAAAACTTTCAGAATGAGCTCTAACATGTCATAAGGCTTATTGGGGTGAGTCGGTATGAGGTTGTCTAGAGAAAAATCCTCTTCTAAGGGAGCACCAGAGCTGGGCCTGTGAGGAGCAGACTCCCGATTAGAGAGTGGCAGGTAATTGAAAAATCTACGGACCATCAAGAGTGCTTCAACATCATTTTCAAAAACGCGATCACAAACACCGGACTTGGTGGAATGCGTGAGGGCACCACCGAGCTCCTGCGCACTAACCTCTTCATGGGTAACAGTCTTGACGACATCTGGCCCAGTGACAAACATGTACGAACTGTCTTTGACCATAAAAATAAAGTCCGTCAGTGCCGGTGAATAGACTGCCCCACCAGCACATGGCCCCATGATTAGGGAGATTTGCGGTATGACTCCAGAGGCCATCACGTTGCGTTGAAAAATTTCAGCATAACCACCAAGGGATGCCACTCCCTCTTGGATTCTGGCGCCCCCTGAGTCATTCAGACCAATAATTGGGGCACCAACCTTCATCGCCTGATCCATTACCTTGCAAATTTTTTCAGCATGTGCTTCTGAGAGAGAACCACCAAACACTGTAAAGTCTTGCGAAAACACAAATACCAATCGACCATTAATCATGCCATAACCAGTAACGACCCCATCGCTCGGAACAGTTTCATCGGCCATCCCAAAATCTGTACAACGATGCTCTACAAACATATCCCATTCTTCAAAAGAGCCCTCATCAAGGAGTAATGCGAGCCGCTCTCGAGCGGTCAATTTGCCTTTATTGTGCTGCGCAAAGATACGCTTTTGACCACCACCTAAATAGGCCTGTTCTCGCTTGGCTTCCAACTGTCGAATAATTTCGTTCATGACTACCCTACCTTCTCCGAATTGCTATGAAAGATTGCTAATAATTGCCTGGCTGCTACAGATGGTGCTAGCTGTCCACTACGGACTTGCTCTAAAGTTTTAGGGTACTGGTTTGCAATGACTGTATGTTCGCGAAACTTTAACTTCAAACCCGCTTCTATATGTTCAGCCAGCCATGCGCTTGCTTGTTTTTGCCGTCTGCCAAGAAAGGCGCCAGTCTTAGTTTGCCCAGCTATAAACTGTTTGGCCAAATCCCAAAACTGGGCAATACCCTCTTGCTTGAGCGCGCTTAAGGCGAAGACTTGAGGCTGCCATTTACTGGCCATATCACCCTGACTAGGAAATGAACCAATGAGATGTAAAGAATGCGCGATCAGCGATTGCGCGCGAGTTGCGGCGGCTTGATCAAGGTCGGCTTTATTAATGAGGACAAGATCAGCTAACTCCATCACCCCTTTTTTGATGGCCTGTAAATCATCCCCCGCATTTGGTAAATGCATGAGTACAAACATATCTGTCATATGGGCTACAGCAATTTCACTCTGCCCAACACCAACGGTTTCAACGATAACTACATCAAATCCAGCTGCCTCTGCAAGGAGTATCGTTTCACGCGTTTTTTCGGCAACCCCACCGAGATTGCCAGCAGTCGGGCTAGGCCGAATAAAAGCATTTTCACTTGTTGATAATTGCTCCATCCGAGTCTTATCACCCAGAATAGAACCACCTGAGACAGTTGAGGATGGGTCAATTGCTAGTACGGCGACGCGGTGTCCCTGAGCAATTAAATACAGCCCAAGTGCCTCAATCAAGGTCGACTTACCAACGCCTGGAACTCCAGATATTCCTAGCCGAAAGGATTTGCCAGTCAGAGGAATAATTTGATTTAAAATGGCGTCCGCACGAATTTGGTGCGCACTCAAGGTGGACTCTAAGAGGGTAATCAACTTCGCTAAAGCTCGGCGCTGTAAATTTTTAGCGGATAAAGACGAGTCAACTAACTCCTTTAAAAGCTGCTTATCAGACAAGTCCATTAATGACTTAAACCTTGGCCTGCGTGGACAGAAGATGAGAGCGAATATGTTCCAGCACGTCTTTGGCTGATGCGGGTATTGGTGTGCCAGGCCCATAAATGCCTTTGACACCTGCCTCAAACAAGTAATCATAGTCTTGCCTAGGGATTACTCCACCAACAAAAACCACAATCTCTTGGCCACCCTGACGCTTGAGCTCAGCGATAATTTCTGGGACGAGCGTTTTATGCCCAGCCGCTAAAGTAGAAACACCAACAGCGTGCACATCGTTTTCAATCGCTTGCCTTGCACACTCTTGCGGAGTTTGAAATAAAGTGCCTATATCTACATCAAATCCTAAATCAGCAAAGGCCGTTGCTACTACCTTTGCACCCCGGTCGTGCCCGTCTTGACCTAACTTGGCAATCATAACCCGTGGTCGACGGCCAAAGGTCAGCCCAAACTGGGCTATTTCCTCTTGTAATTTGGCCCACCCTTGAGCAGAATCATAAGCCATGGCATACACTCCTGTAACCTTTTGCGTATCAGCACGGTGCCGAGAAAACACTTTCTCTAAAGCGTCAGAAACCTCACCAACAGTAGCCCTTAGTCGCATGGCTTGCACAGTTAAATCGAGTAAATTCCCCGTCTTGTCTTGCGCCGCTTGCGTGATTGCATCCAATGCCTGACGAACTTTTATCGGATCGCGCTCGGCTTTAATTTTTTTGAGAAAAGCGATCTGTAAATCACGCACTTTGTTATTGTCGACTTCTCTGGTTTGCAAAGAGTCCTCTTGCGTTAATTGGTATTTATTAACGCCGACAATCGTATCTTTTCCGGAATCTATATGGGCCTGTTTTTGAGCTGCTGCAGCCTCAATTTTTAACTTGGCCCAGCCACTCTCGACGGCTTTAGTCATGCCTCCCATTGCCTCAACTTCCTGAATAATCTCCCAAGCTTTATCGGCCATCTCTTGGGTTAATTTTTCCATCATGTAAGAGCCCGCCCACGGGTCTACTACACTCGTCATATGGCTTTCTTCTTGAATAATTAACTGCGTGTTACGGGCAATCCGGGCGGAAAATTCTGTCGGTAGAGCAATTGCTTCGTCAAAAGAGTTGGTGTGTAATGACTGGGTTCCTCCAAAGACAGCAGCCATCGCCTCAATGGTAGTGCGCACAATATTGTTATAAGGGTCTTGCTCAGTTAAGGACCAACCAGAAGTTTGACAGTGCGTGCGTAACATGAGGGATTTTGGATTTTTAGGATGAAATGATTTCATCATGCGCCACCAGAGTAGTCGAGCAGCACGCAGTTTGGCGATTTCTAGGTAAAAATTCATACCAATTGCAAAGAAAAAAGACAGTCGACCCGCAAACACGTCAATATCTAAGCCCTTAGCTAAGGCAGTTTTGACGTACTCCTGGCCATCGGCCAGAGTAAAAGCAAGTTCTAATGATTGATTTGCACCGGCTTCTTGCATGTGATAGCCAGAGATTGAAATGGAATTAAATTTTGGCATCTGTTGAGCGGTATATTCAATGATGTCGCCAATAATCCGCATGGATGGTTCTGGGGGGTAAATATACGTATTACGCACCATGAACTCTTTAAGGATATCGTTTTGAATCGTTCCAGAAAGTTGCGCTTGCTCAACACCTTGCTCTTGGGCTGCGACGATATAGCTAGCTAAAATCGGTAGAACACCCCCATTCATGGTCATTGAAACGGATACCTGATCTAGGGGAATTTGGTCAAAAAGAATTTTCATATCTTCGACCGTATCAATAGCTACGCCTGCTTTACCCACATCACCCATTACTCGGGGATGATCTGAATCATAGCCACGATGCGTGGGCAAATCAAAGGCTACAGAGACACCCTGCCCGCCATTAGCTAGAGCCTGCCTGTAAAAAGCGTTAGATTCCTGGGCGGTTGAAAAACCAGCATATTGGCGAATTGTCCAAGGCCGAACAGCATACATCGTTGCTTGCGGCCCCCGTAAAAATGGCTCAAAGCCTGGATAGGTATTTGTAAAAGGCAAATCGTGTAAGTCATCTTTTGTATATAAAGCCTTTAGATGAATGCCATCCGGAGTTTGCCATCCAAGGTCTGCTACTTTGCCATCGGGAATCGACTTTTGAGCTAGAGCTTCCCAATCTTTTTGCTGAGCTGCTTCTAGATCTGGCCAGCTATTCGGAGTGTTCTTTTGCATATGATTTTGACCTTCATGGTAATTCAATCGCGCCATGCTTACTGTTTGCAAAACTGGTTAAAGCATCAATAATGATAAGCATATCATTGACAATCAATAAAATAAAGTATTAAATGAATTAATAATTATGAATTCAAATTTTAAATGAGTCCAAAAATATACCATGCTAAAGCTTTAATAGAAATTTATACTTCACAATC
>RFMZ01000188.1 GCA_009927445.1 Betaproteobacteria bacterium | reverse complement strand
TTTTTCATACAGATTGACTAGTCAAGTCAATCCAAATTAATCAACTCCCTTTACAAAGTCTTGGTGCGAGGAGGGGGACTCGAACCCCCACACCATTTCTGGCGTCAGGACCTAAACCTGGTGCGTCTACCAATTTCGCCATCCTCGCATCTTTTGCTTAAAAGTAATCCAATATTTTACATCGCCTCAGAGTTGTATGACATAAGTTACTGAAAACCACCTAATTAAGCACCCAGTAAGACGACAACTTGAGCCTCAATGGCCTCAGCTTGACCAAGGTATCCAAGGCCCTCATTCGTTTTAGCCTTGATATTGATGCGCGCTTGATCGATCTGCATCAACTTGGATAAATGTCCGGTCATGATGGGAATAAATTGGGCTAATTTAGGCGTTTGACAAATAATTGTTGCGTCAACATTCATTACCCCAAAGCCCTCTTTTTGGACCATTTGCATCACTTCCAACAAAAGATCGGAACTAATTGCACCAGCATATTGGGGATCGGTATCAGGAAAATGTCTACCAATGTCTCCCAAACCTAAGGCGCCTAGCAAGCTATCAATCAACGCATGAATTAATGCATCAGCATCCGAGTGACCGAACAATCCAACCTCGCTTGGAATGTGCACTCCACCCAAAATTAAGGCGCGGCCAAGAACTAACCGATGCACATCGTAGCCCTGCCCAATCCGTAGATTATTATTTTTTAAAATTTTACTCATATACAAAAGATCCGCTGGATAAGTGATTTTAAAATTCTCGCTACTGCCCTCGACTAATAGTGGTTTCTGACCCATATATTCAAAAGCACTCGCTTCGTCAGTAATCTCAAGCCCGTTTTGAGATGCTTTAGTAAGTGCTTCTTGTAAAGCTCCGATTCGAAACATTTGCGGGGTTTGAGCTTGCCATAAAGACTTTCTACTCAAAGTCTTGGCGATTCTAGATGTGTTGTCCTGAGTATCGATCTTCACCGTATCAGCTACAGGTATTGCCAAAATACCCCCGCAAACTCCCGGTGAATCTACGACCGCTTTAATCAGTGTTTCGATCTGCTTCGATTGAATTCCAGGACGAGCAGCGTCGTGCACTAAAACCCAATCATCGGCAGAAATCCCGCTACTCTGCATTTCTTGCAGAGTATTTAAAACAGTATCTGCACGGCTAGCCCCACCAGTATTGGCAAGGTTTAAGCGGGGTGATTGAACCATAAACTCTGACAATCCAACTGCCTGTAAACGATCGGGAGCCTGGGGGGATAAACCGACCCAAATCGAGGTAATTTGCGGCATTGCGAAAAACGCTTGAATCGTATGCTGAATAACAGTCTTGCCATGAATCAATTGAAATTGTTTGGGTATCCCTGCGCCCATGCGCGACCCAAATCCGGCGCAGGGAATAAGAACATGATAAGGAAAGTGCTCAGGCGTATTCATATGGGTGATTTATTGCAACCTTACAATACTAAATCATTGATTCTATAATGTCTGCAATGTCTGATCCCGTAATTACTCCAATTAACCACTCTTTTCTAGCAAAGCCCTTTCCGCCGCCTAAAGTGGGACAACGCTTTTCTTCAAATGATTTGGTGGGCTCCGCTGATGCTGGCCTGATTGCACAACATGCTCACATATACCGGCAACAGTTTTCTGTCATGGCAATTATTTGCAGTGAACCAGATACTGCAAACCGTTTAGCTCAAGAAATTTATTTATTTGATCCTAGCCTGCAGGTTCGTCTGCTACCTGATTGGGAAATATTGCCCTATGACCAATTTTCCGCACATCATGATTTGATTAGTGAGCGACTCAAAACCCTACATGATCTCATGACGAATCAATGTGATATTGTCATCGCCCCGCTTAGTACAGTCATTCAACAAATTGCCCCGCCGCAATTTTTAGCAGCCAATACTTTTTTCTTTAAACAAGGTGAAGTAATTCATGAGAAAAGTCTTCATATTCAATTACAGCAGGGTGGATACGATCCAGTCAGTGCTGTTGTTCGTCCCGGTGAATATAGTATCCGTGGTGGCCTGATTGACTTATTTCCTATGGGCTGTGCTCTGCCCTATCGAATCGATCTTTTTGGGGATGTGATCGATCAAATCAAGGTCTTTGACCCAGATACGCAACGCAGTCTCTATCCGGTGAAAGATATTCAACTTCTGCCAGGGCACGAATTTCCTTTTGATGAAGAATCGAGAAAAAATTTCCGCGGTAAGTGGCGAGAAATTTTTGATGGTAACCCTAGTAAGTGCCCTCTTTATAAAGATGTTGGACTTGGTATACCTGGTGCTGGTATTGAGTCCTATCTGCCCTTATTCTTTGATCAAACAGCAACGCTTTTTGATTACTTTCCACAATCAGAATTACCCCCTTGGCTTTGGTTTATTGGCAATCAATCAGAGGCTATACAAAAATTTTGGCGCGATGTCCAAGAGCGCTATCAATTCCTGCGCCATGACTCGGAACGGCCCCTGCTTGAGCCGAATCAGCTATATCTTCAAGAAGAGTCCTACTTCACAAAAATTAAACCATTTGCAAGAGTTTTTTTAGAAGCCCAAGCCCATACCCCTACCCTTGAATTTGAATATCCCCCAGCAGTCCTGGTAAATCGTCGCGAAAAAGATCCGACGAAGTTATTACGCCATCTACTAGAAACAAGTAACTACCGCATCTTAGTTTGTGCAGATAGTGCTGGCCGAAGGGAATCGATTAAACAGTTATTAGAAGATTCGCAATATATTGGTAATCAATCCAAAATCGAGCTTGCTTACCCCAGTTCAATACCAGAATTCATTGCTAGTTCAGAAAAAATTGGCATGGTCGTGGCCCCCATCTTTGATGGTTTTATCTCCCATACTGCAAAGATCATCTTCCTTACAGAGTCGGAAATATTCTCTAATGTGGCAGATCAACGTAAAGCTGGAAGAATTGGGAAAAAAGATCAAGTCACGAATATTGACCATCTCGTCAGGGACCTTTCAGAGCTAAATTTACGGGATCCAGTGGTCCATTCGGAGCACGGTATTGGCCGTTATGAGGGGCTTATTATTTTAGATTTGGGCAGTGGTGAAGAAGAGTTTTTGCATTTGCGCTATGCCAATAGTGCCAATTTATATGTCCCTGTTCAACAGCTCCATTTGATTTCTCGTTATGCCGGGTCTGATCCGGAAACTGCCCCGTTGCATAATTTAGGCTCTGGCCAGTGGGAAAGAGCAAAGAAAAAAGCTGCTGAACAAATTCGTGATACCGCCGCTGAATTACTTGATATTTATGCCAAGCGCTCACTCAGAAAAGGCCATGCTTTTGAGTACTCTGCCCACGATTATGAAGCCTTTGCAGATGGTTTTGGCTTTGAGGAGACCCCAGATCAGCAACAAGCTATCCTAGCTGTTCTGGAGGATATGACTAGCGGTAAACCAATGGATCGCCTCATTTGCGGAGACGTTGGTTTTGGTAAAACAGAAGTCGCTCTGCGGGCGAGTTTTGTGGCTGTGATGGGTGGCAAGCAAGTTGCTATCCTTGCGCCTACCACCCTTTTATCTGAGCAACATGCTAGTACTTGGCGAGATCGATTTGCTGATTGGCCCATTAAAGTAGTGGAAGTATCCCGTTTTAAATCTGCTAAAGAAATTGCCCAAGCCCTCAAGTCCCTTGAAAGTGGTGATGCTGACATTATCATTGGAACGCATAAACTACTCTCTCCAAACATCCAATTTCAGCGTCTTGGACTAGTTATTATTGATGAGGAGCATCGCTTTGGAGTTCGGCAAAAGGAAAACTTTAAAGCCCTGCGCGCGGAAGTTGACGTTCTAACCCTGACTGCAACGCCGATTCCAAGAACTCTAGGAATGGCTCTTGAGGGGCTAAGGGAGTTATCAGTGATTGCTACTGCCCCGCAAAAACGTCTCGCGATTAAAACCTTTGTGAGAAGAGAAGGTGATAGTGTCATTCGAGAGGCCGTTTTACGTGAAATCAAACGTGGTGGACAAGTCTATTTTTTACATAATGAAGTAGACACGATTGAAAACCGACGATCTTATCTCATGAAATTAATTCCTGAGGCGCGCATCGCAGTTGCTCATGGACAAATGCATGAACGTCTTTTAGAGTCGGTCATGCATGATTTTGTGGCTAAGCGCTGTAATGTTCTACTGTGTACTACGATTATTGAAACGGGTATTGACGTGCCTTCAGCCAATACGATCATCATGCACCGGGCGGATAAGTTTGGCTTAGCCCAATTACACCAACTGCGTGGACGGGTGGGGAGATCCCATCATCAAGCCTATGCATATTTATTAGTAGTAGATCCTGAAACACTTACCAAGCAGGCTCAACTGCGGCTAGATGCAATTCAGTCGATGGAAGAACTGGGGTCTGGTTTTTACCTAGCAATGCATGACCTAGAAATACGGGGAGCCGGAGAAGTCTTGGGCGATAAACAATCGGGTGATATCCACGAGATCGGTTTTCAGCTATATACAGAAATGTTGAATAAAGCAGTTAAAGCGCTCAAAAATGGGAAAGAGCCTGATTTATTGAGCCCTATGCACGCCATCACCGATATTAGTCTTGGCTGTCCTGCCCTTCTTCCCAATGCCTATTGTCCAGATGTGCATGAGCGCTTATCCCTTTACAAACGATTATCTAGTGCATCTGCCATCCAAGAAATCGATACTTTGCGGGCCGAATTGATCGATCGGTTTGGTGAACTGCCTAACCAAGGCTTGACCTTGTTAGAAAACCATCGGCTACGCCTACAAATGGAAAAAATTGGTATAAAAAAAATAGAAGCCTCACCAGCTGGAATCCGGATCCAATTTATACCTAACCCACCGATCAATTCCCTAAAAATTATTCAATTAATCCAAAAAGATCGATATACCGAATTATCTGGTCCAGATCGTATCAAAATATCCCCAGCAACGCACCAAAGCTTTATCGAATTGCCACAACGTATTGAAGCCATTAAACGTTTTATGGCTTATATCAATGCTGATTGATTAAACTATTTTTATGAGAATCTTTCTTTTACACCTGACCCAAGTACCTCCAGAACTTATTCCGAAAATATCGCCAGTTCAGGCATTGAGTAATACTATCTGGCATTCGGCAAAATCTGTTGAATTACATACCCTGACCAAGATTCAAAATGATCAAAGAATTACCTTACGCAACCTAGCAAACCAATTTCAAGTGGATTGCATTTTCCTAAAAGATGATTTTGATATTCACCAGGTCAAACTCTTAGCCTTTGATATGGATTCAACCCTGATCAATATTGAGTGTATCGATGAAATCGCTCGGCAAGTTGGTAAATCTCAAGAGGTATCTGCTATTACAGAAGCTACCATGCGCGGTGCAATCACGGATTTTTCAGTGAGCTTAAAAAAGCGCGTACACATCCTAGCTGGTACGCCAGAATCTGCTATGCAAACAGTCTATGAGCAACGCTTAGCACTAAATTTAGGCGCTGAAAATCTTCTGATGCAAGCCAAAAAACATGCTTGGCAAACACTTCTTGTTTCAGGTGGATTTACATTTTTTACCGAACGAATTAAAGCCCGCTTACAAATTGATTATGCTTATTCAAATACATTAGAAATCCAGGATCAAACAATCACAGGCAAAGTCCTTGGGCCGATTGTCGATGGTCAAGCTAAAGCAAATTTTTTACAACATCATGCGCATGCCCTAGGTATTCAAACAAACCAAACGATTGTCCTTGGTGATGGCTCAAATGATTTGCCCATGATGGGTCTAGCTGGACTTTCCATTGGATTTCGAGCAAAACCAGTTGTACAAGAAAAAGCCGACGGCTCTTTCAATCACGTCGGCTTAGATGGGCTTCTTGGGCTTTTTGACTAGTTTTT
>RFMZ01000241.1 GCA_009927445.1 Betaproteobacteria bacterium | reverse complement strand
TAGACGCACCAGGTTTAGGTCCTGACGCCAGAAATGGTGTGGGGGTTCGAGTCCCCCTCCTCGCACCAAGACTTTGTAAAGGGAGTTGATTAATTTGGATTGACTTGACTAGTCAATCTGTATGAAAAAATGTTTAAAAAGCAGTCATGTTTAAAAAGCAATTATCTTTAAACAGCAAGAAGATTTTGGATTGAAGTTGGAACGGTGCCTGCAAGCGTAGTCCGAATGCTTCAATAAAATGGCCCACAGGTCAACCAGTAATAAGACGCATTAAAACAAGAATTGAACGGTGATGGTACGCCAATTTTTTTAATTTTTACCATATTTTTCAGAAACTTATAAATAAAAACACAACACTATGCCACAACACATTGAAAACCTCGGTGCCTTAGAAAGAAAAGTCACTTTACAGTTTGCAAAATCTGATCTGCTACCTCAGCGCCAGGGCAAACTCAAGCAGTTAGGAAAAAATTTAAAGATTGCTGGGTTTAGGCCTGGCAAGGTTCCTGCCAAGATGGTTGAGAAACAATATGGTCAGCAAGTTGACTTTGAATTATCTTTTGACCATGCATCCAATCAATTTTTTGAATTTGCCAAGTCTGAAAAAATCCAATTAGTTGGACAGCCGCGTTTGGAGCCTAAAAGCGAATTAGACGCCGAGCAAATTGAGTTCGATGCTTATTTTGAAGTTTTTCCAGAGGTTCTTATTGGAGATATTTCATCTGCACAAGTGACTCAGTACCATACTGAGCTATCCGATCAGGAGGTTGACAACACCTTAGAATTATTGCGTAAACAACGGGTTGTTTATCAAGCTCGTTCTAGTGAATTACCTGCGCAAACAGATGATCAGGTAACGATTGACTTTGTAGGGACTTTAGACGGAGTTGAATTTTCGGGTGGCAAAGCTGACGACTTTAAGTTTGTAATTGGTCAGGGACAGATGTTACCCGAATTTGAGGCTGCTGCAATCGCTTTGGCTGTAGGGCAAGAGCGCATTTTCCCGTTAACTTTTCCGATTGACTACCACGGCAAGGATGTCGCTGGTAAAACCGTTGAGTTTAAGATTGTGATGAAGCAGGTTGAATACCCCGAATTACCTGAAATTAATGATGAGTTTGCAGCAAGTTTAGGGATTGCAGAGGGCGGTGTTAGTCAAGTTCGTACAGAAATATCTAAAAACCTTGCCCGCGAGGTTGCAAGAAGGACGAAAGGGCTCTTAAAAAAACAGGCGATGGATATTTTATCGAATGCTTGCGCATTCGATTTACCTGCATTTTTAGTTTCACAAGAAGAAGAACGATTAATTGAGATGGCTAGGCAAGACCTAGAGCAGCGCGGTGTTCCAAATGCCAAAGATGCCCCGATACCAGAGGGTATGTTCACACCGCAAGCTAAAGAGCGCGTTAAATTAGGTCTCATTTTAAATAGTTTAGTCAAAGAGCATGGCTTAAAAGCCAGTCCTGAGCAGATTCAATCAGAAATAGAAGATCAGGCTGCTAGTTATGACGATCCCCAAGAGGTAACTCGTTGGTATTACAGTGATCCCGCTCGATTAAGTGACATTGAATCCATTGTCATGGAAAGCAATGTTGTGAAGTATGTCATGGAGAAAGCAACGGTTATTGATAAAAATGTCACTTTTGCCGAATTAAGCCAATTAAAATAAATCCTTTATGATTATTTAATAACTTAAAGGATGTGCAAATGAATCAAGTATTTGATCAAGAGTTCAATTTTCAACCTGAAGGGCTAGGTTTGGTGCCTATGGTGATTGAAACCTCTGGTCGGGGAGAGCGGGCTTATGATATTTATTCGCGGTTGTTGCGAGAGCGAGTCATATTTATGGTGGGAGAGGTAAACGACCAAACGGCAAATTTAGTGATTGCACAAATGTTGTTTTTAGAGAGTGAAAATCCTGATAAAGATATTTCTTTGTATATCAACTCTCCAGGTGGGTCCGTTTCAGCCGGCTTAGCTATTTTTGATACGATGAATTTTATTAAACCGGATGTCAGTACATTATGTATGGGGCTTGCAGCTAGTATGGGGGCCTTTTTATTGGCGGCTGGGACTAAAGAGAAGCGTTTTGCGCTACCCAACTCTCGGGTGATGATTCATCAGCCCTTAGGCGGTGCTAGAGGGCAAGCGTCTGATATTGAAATACAAGCAAAAGAAATCCTTTACTTACGCGAGCGTCTCAATGCGATTCTCTCGGAACGAACAGGTCAGCCTGTTGAAGCGATTGCTAAGGATACCGATAGGGACTATTTTATGTCAGCTGAGCAGGCTAAAGAATATGGTTTAGTTGATCAAGTAATTGCATCGAGATAATTAAAAAGTATGACAAAAAAAACTGAAGGTACTAAAAATTTAATTTGTTCGTTTTGCGGTAAAACCCATGATGAAGTAATTCGAATGATTGCAGGCCCAGCAGTTTTTATTTGTGATGAATGTGTCTCTCTTTGCAACGAGGTGATTGCCGAGGGGGGTAGTGATGGCAAAAGTAAAGGTGGATTGCTCGCACAAGAATCTTTACCCACCCCACAGGAGATCAGGCAAACCCTTGATCAGTATGTCATTGGACAAGACCATGCTAAAAAAAGTTTAGCTGTCGCTGTTTACAATCACTACAAGCGGTTAAATAACATTCAAGCAGTTCCGAAAAGCCCCCATCAACCAAAAGAATCCAAAGATGGCCCGGCGGCCAGTGTCCGTAAAGTTGCGCAGTTTAATGGCGTGGAGTTAGCTAAAAGTAATATTTTGCTAATTGGACCCACTGGATCAGGCAAGACCTTACTTGCTCAAACCTTAGCAAGGTTGCTAGATGTGCCTTTTGTGATGGCAGACGCAACCACCCTAACTGAAGCAGGGTATGTTGGTGAAGATGTCGAGAATATTATTCAAAAGCTATTACAAACCTGTAATTATGATATTGAAAAAGCCCAAAAGGGCATTGTTTATATTGACGAAATCGATAAAATTTCACGAAAATCCGAAAATCCATCGATTACTCGGGACGTCTCCGGAGAGGGTGTCCAACAAGCATTACTCAAATTAGTAGAAGGCACGATGGCCTCGATACCTCCTCAAGGGGGTCGTAAACATCCTAATCAAGAGTTTTTGCAAATCGACACCACCAATATTTTATTTATTTGTGGTGGCGCTTTTGATGGCTTAGAAAAAATCATTAATCAGCGCTCGACCAAATCCGGTATTGGCTTTAATGCGACTGTGCAAAGTAAAGATGCCCGAAATTTTGGGGAAGTGATTAAACAGGTAGAGCCAGAAGATTTAATTAAATTTGGACTAATACCCGAGTTAATTGGCCGTTTGCCTGTAGCAGCCACGCTGACCCAATTAGATGAAAGTGCCCTCATTCAGATTTTGACAGAGCCTAAAAATGCCTTAGTCAAACAATATCAGGCCTTGTTTGAATTAGAAAATGTGCAACTCGAGTTTCGGGAAGAGGCCCTCAAGGCCATTGCTAAAAAAGCCTTGATTCGTAACACGGGTGCACGGGGTTTAAGGTCTATCTTAGAATCTATTTTATTAGACATCATGTATGACTTACCATCTCAAAAGGATGTCGAAAAAGTGATTATTGATGAGGCCACTATTGAGGGTGGTAAACCCAAGCTACTCTATCGCCCCACTAGCTCCGCAGCATAATCATCGATCGTCAATTTACAATTCCCCTGATTTCTACTCAATTTTCACCTTGAATTGGTGAATTTGTTATCCTTTGGTAGATAATTGATAAAAAAGTGTATTCTAGACTTGTAATCCATCAAAACAGCTATATTTGATAATAGAATCGATGTTTTTGTTTATTTCCGACTTTTTGGAGAATTTAAAATGCCTGGCAATTTGCTACTACCCACAGAACCGATTCAATTGCCACTACTACCACTTCGAGATGTAGTGGTCTTTCCGCATATGGTTATGCCTTTATTTGTCGGTCGACCAAAATCTATTAAAGCCCTCGAAGCCGCTATGGAAACCGGAAAAAGTATTCTTCTAGTTGCTCAAAAAACAGCTTCGAAAGATGAGCCAACGGCCCTTGATTTGTATGCAGTCGGATGTATCGCTAATATTTTACAAATGCTAAAACTCCCCGATGGTACTGTAAAAGTTCTTGTCGAAGGAACCCAGCGCGCAGAAATAAGCCAAATTGAAGATTCTTTAGGGTACTTTAATTGCGAAGCGACTCCCCAGTCTCTCCATACTCTGGATCAATCCGAAACTGAGGCACTAAAGAGGGCAATCGTTGCTCAATTTGACCAGTACGTCAAATTAAACAAAAAAATACCGCAAGAAATTTTGGCTTCATTAAGCGGAATTGATGATGCCTCCCGCCTGGCTGACACAATTTGCGCGCACCTACCGATTAAACTCGATCAAAAACAACACCTTCTAGAAATGGCCGATGTGATCAAGCGCCTAGAGAGTTTGCTTGGGCAACTAGAAAGTGAAATTGATATTTTGCAAGTTGAAAAAAGAATTCGTGGGCGTGTCAAGCGTCAAATGGAAAAAAGCCAACGTGAATACTATCTGAATGAACAAGTAAAAGCGATTCAAAAGGAGTTAGGAGAGGGCGAAGAAGGTGCCGATCTAGATGAGCTAGAGAAAAAAATTAAATTAGCAAAAATGCCTAAGGAGGCACTCAAAAAAGCTGAGTCTGAGTTGAAAAAACTCAAGTTGATGTCGCCTATGTCGGCCGAGGCTACGGTCGTTAGAAACTACTTAGATACCTTAATTAACTTGCCTTGGAAAAAGAAAAGTAAAGTGAATAATGATCTCAACCATGCTGAAATCGTGCTCAATGACGATCACTATGGCTTAGATAAAGTTAAGGAAAGAATCCTAGAATATCTTGCAGTTCAGCAACGCGTTGATAAAGTAAAGGCCCCTATACTCTGCCTAGTTGGGCCTCCTGGTGTTGGCAAAACGTCTTTAGGACAGTCTATTGCCAAGGCAACCAATCGAAAGTTCGTGCGCATGGCTCTTGGTGGCGTTCGTGATGAGTCTGAAATTCGCGGACACCGCCGAACCTATATTGGCTCTATGCCCGGAAAAATCCTCACCAACTTATCAAAAGCAGGGGTTCGTAATCCTTTATTCTTGCTCGATGAAATTGATAAGATGGGTACTGATTTTAGAGGCGATCCAGCAAGTGCGATGTTAGAAGTTCTAGATCCTGAACAAAACCATACTTTCCAAGATCATTATGTTGAGGTGGACTTTGATCTTTCTGATGTGATGTTCGTAGCCACATCGAATTCGCTCAACATCCCAGGTCCATTGCTGGACAGAATGGAAGTCATTCGTCTTGCAGGCTATACCGAAGACGAAAAAACGCATATCGCGATGAAATATTTATTGCCAAAACAAATTAAAAATAATGGTTTGAAAAATGGTGAAATAGATGTCCAAGAATCTGCTATCTTGGATATTATTCGTTACTACACGCGCGAAGCTGGTGTGCGCTCTTTGGAAAGAGAAATTAGTAAGATTTGTCGAAAAGTAGTCAAGCTATTGCTTCTAAAAAGTGAGGCTGCACCAATCGTCGTAGAGGCCGAAAATTTAGAGAAGTTTTTATCCGTAAAACGCTTTGACTTTGGCCTGGCCAACAAACAAAATCAAATAGGACAAGTAACTGGGCTAGCCTGGACCGAGGTCGGTGGTGATTTGTTAACGATCGAGGCAGCTTTAATGCCTGGTAAGGCGAATATTATTCGTACCGGCTCAATTGGTGATGTGATGAAAGAGTCTGTAGAGGCAGCCCGAACGGTGGTGCGCTCAAGATCTAAAGCTCTCGGCATTAGTGAAGAACAGTTTGAAAAAAAGGACATTCATATCCATTTTCCGGAGGGTGCAACCCCGAAGGATGGACCTTCAGCGGGTATCGCCATATCAACTGCCCTCGTCTCTATTTTAACTGGCATACCCGTTAAAGCGGACGTGGCGATGACTGGTGAAATAACCCTTCGGGGTGAGGTCTTACCGATTGGAGGCTTAAAAGAAAAACTGCTTGCGGCGCATCGTGGGGGAATTAAAACCGTACTGATTCCTGAAGATAACGTCAAAGACCTCACTGAAATTCCTGACATTGTCAAAAATGCTATTGAAATCATTCCAGTTCGCTGGATTGATAAAGTTCTCGAACTGGCACTGGAGACTATTCCTAAACCGTTACCTGAAGAGGTTGTGACCATCGCAAAAGATACTCCTGTTGAAACCCAGGTAAGCACCGCCAAAGCGGAAGTTTTAAAGCATTGATTTGGTGTTTTAAAATCGGTTACAATAGTGATCTTTATGAGCTACTACGCGTTACTTGAGGGATGAGTTATGCGCTACATGCTCCATCAAGGGTGCTTAGCTCAGATGGTAGAGCGTCTGCCTTACACGCAGAATGTCGGCGGTTCGATCCCGTCAGCACCCACCAGTATCTAATAGCTTTTAGCGCGTTCAATGAGTCGCCTGAGATAAATGCCCAGCTAGTCGATACGGGTTAGAAATAAACGCTAAAATTTCAGAAAGTAAAGAAGAATCCAGAAAACGAAAAGAGAATGTATGTTTGAAACAGTCCGTAAAAATCAAAAAATCTTACAAATTATTCTTCTTATACTCATCGTCCCATCGTTTGTTTTTTTAGGCGTTGACAGTTATACAAAATCTGGGGATTCAAAAACGGATATAGCCAAAGTTCACCAAGAATCAATCACTCAAGTTGAACTTGAAAACGCTATCAAGGCTCAAGGCCAAAAGCTTGGAATTACTGGCCAATCGCTCGATAACCCAAACTTTAAAAATGCTATTCTTGGACAATTAATCCAACAAAAGCTTCTCAATTTTGATTTAAAGTCCCTCAATCTTCAAATACCAGATGCAACTTTGGCTAAAGAAATTCTGAAATTTCCTGAGGTTGCCTTACTGAAGAAGCCTGACGGAAGTATTGATGCTGAACAATATCGGCAATTCTTACAGAATAATGGCTTAACAGTTGCTCAGTTTGAAAAACTCAAAAAATATGAAATGATGGGCTCGGACCTGCAAAGCGCCCTTGGTGGTGCAACTGGCACGATTAGTTCCGATTTGGTCTCCCAAAAACTAATCACCTCGATTGCAACAGAAAGAGAAGTTCAAGTAATCTTCTTTTTGGCGGATGCGTATTCTAAACAACTGCAGTTATCGGAGAAAGACTTTACCGATTATTACCAGGCAAACCCCGCTCAATTTCAGTCAACAGAACTGGTGGATGTGGAGTACGTGGTTTTATCAAATACAAACAAAGCCGGTGAGGATGCGGATTTTTCTAAAAAAGCTGATCAATTTGCGAACTTGATTTATGAACAGCCAGATAGCTTAAAACCTGGAGCGGATGCCCTGGGTCTAAAAATTCAAAAAGTGGCTGGCCTCTCGATCTCTGGTCTGAGTTCATTAGGCAAAGATCATCCACTCAATAATCCAAAATTACTCAAAGCAATCTTTGCTGATGAGTCATTAAAGTCGAATAAAAATACCGAAGCAATCCAAATTAGCACTGGAGTCTTGGTGGCTGCGCACGTTCTCAAACATGAGCCTGCTAGTACCTTGCCTTTCGAAAAAGTGAAGAGCCAAATTACTGAAATAGTAAAGCGGCAAAAAGCAGAAGAGTTAGCTGTCAAAGATGGTCAAGCTCAATTAGAGATTCTGAGTAAGAACCCAGCGGAAAAAATACCCGGAAAAGAGTTTACAAAATCGTTTTGGGTCTCGAGAAATAAACCCCTCGATCTCAAGGGTGAGCCTTATGAAAAGGTCTTTGGAGCAAATGAAAATGAATTACCAAAGGTGGTTGCAACAGCACTGCCTGGATCAGGATACGCTATCTACCGCATCAACCGAACTCGACAAGATAGTCAAAAAGATGCTAAAGTTGCCATTGAACAGTTCAAACAAATTGCCTTTTTGAACTACCAAAACGAACTAGATGCCTACTTAGAAAATATTCGGGATCGTGCTGGTGTAAAAATTTTACGGTCGTTTAAATAAGCCTATTGAAGAAGTAGCTTCAGTTTTGGGATAACCCGATCTAATATCATCGGCTGTGCAGTTTCATTGGGATGTATGCCATCCTCTTGAAATAACTCTCTTCGAAGGGCGATCCCCTCTAAAAGAAAAGGTACCAAAGCGATTTGATGTTCTGTTGCTAAGTTCGCGTACATTTTTTGTAATTGATTGGTATAGTCCGCTCCATAATTACTTGGTATTTTCATACCAAGTAATAAAACTTTAATTTGTTTGGTTTAGCGGATTTAATCATATGATCCAAGTTACCTTTAGTCATTTCAATCGGAAAACCTCTGAGCCCATCATTGGCACCTAACTCAATGATTAATATATCTGGCGTGATTTGCTGAATTAAGGGATTGACCCGCTGACGACCTCCAGCGGTTGTTTCTCCACTAATACTGGCATTAATAATTTGAGTATTTTGATTTTTTAAGCGCAAACTCATTAAGTCGACCCATCCCAAGCCATTTCGTAGGCCATAGCCAGCAGAAATGCTATCTCCCATGATGAGAATTTTTTTTGATTTTTTATCATTAGCAAAAACACTCAGTGTTAAAAAACCGATTAGTATGATGCTTAGCGATTTAAATAAGAATTTTTTCATCAGCAAATATCCTAACGCACTCTATTCATGAATACAACTCCATCAAAATACATTATTCAAGCAAGCAATTTGAGTAAAACCGTAGTTACTAAAAGTGGTCTTGTTGAGATATTAAAAGATGTGCATCTTGGTATTGAAAATTCCGAAGTGGTAGCAATCTGGGGTAGCTCCGGATCTGGAAAAACTACCTTACTAAGTATTTTAGCTGGTTTGGATGCTGCTTACACAGGCCAAGTCAATCTGCTGGGTTATGATTTGGCTAAACTGACCGAAGATGCTAAAGCGCAAGTACGAAAACAATCTGTTGGTTTTGTTTTTCAATCGTTTTTGTTGATACCAGAACTGACTGCCCTTGAAAATGTCCTGCTTCCCCTGGAGATCAGCGGTGAGTTAACTCCGCACCGGACACAAAAAGCGGAAGAACTCTTAGGTTTAGTCGGTCTTACCCATCGATCAAAACATTATCCAGCGACTTTATCTGGTGGAGAGCAGCAACGGGTAGCTCTTGCGAGAGCTTTTGTTATTGATCCCCAAGTTCTTTTTGTGGATGAGCCTACAGGTAGTCTAGATTCTGATAATGGTAAGTTAATCATCGATTTATTATTTCAATTGAACGCTGTTCTTAAAACAACGATTGTCATCGTTACACATGACCATGATTTGGCTAAAAAGTGTGGGCGTATTTTACAAATCAAAGCCGGTCGACTGATCAACCAAAACCTACCCTCTGAGGAGCGTTCCTAAGCATTTTATTACGAACTAGATGGCATTTCGTATAATACATTTATGCCAATCTTTAGTCATTACAGTGGAGCCCTAGCTCTTTCCCCGTTTCGAAATATTCAATTTTTAGACTCTCTTAAAAATAATAAGATTCCCATTCAGGATCTAAGCTGTCGATATAGCTTTTTTATTTGGTCAGATAAGCCCCTGACGCCTGCCCAAAACTCACAAGTCATTGAGCTCTTGAGTTGCTCGGAGAATATGGCGTCAACTCGAGGTAAAAATAGCCAACAATTTTATGTTGTGCCAAGAATTGGGACGATCTCACCCTGGTCTAGTAAAGCAACGGATATCGCTAGAATATGTAATCTACCCATTTTACGACTTGAAAGAGGCATTGAATTTGTTTTCCAGATCAAAAAGCAGCTAGATAAGCAGCAACGCGATTTGCTTTACAGGCTTAGTCATGACCAAATGACAGAATCTGTTCTGATGGATTTAGAACAGGTAAAAACACTTTATCAAGATCTGCCATCACCACGTTTTACAACAATTCCAGTTTTAGAAGAAGGCAAAGCTTCTTTATTAAAAGCTAATCAAGAATTAGGCTTAGCCCTAGCAATAGATGAAATTGATTATCTTGAAAAAAGCTTCATACAAATTGGTCGGAATCCATCGGATGTAGAGTTAATTATGTTTGCGCAGGCCAATAGTGAGCATTGCCGTCATAAGATTTTCAATGCTACCTGGACAATTGATGGTGTAGCGCAGGATAAGACGCTATTTGGCATGATTCGTAATACGCACCAACTTCATCCAGAGGGGACGATTGTTGCCTACTCAGATAACTCTGCAATCATGGCAGGGGGGATATCCCAAACGTGGTTTGCAGATCCAAAGACCAAGTTATACCAAGCAACCGACCAACAAGTTCATACCTTGATGAAGGTTGAAACACATAATCATCCAACAGCTATTTCTCCTTTTCCAGGGGCTTCAACTGGCGCTGGTGGCGAAATCCGTGATGAGGGAGCAACGGGTATTGGCGGCAAGCCAAAAGCTGGTTTAACTGGTTTTACAGTTTCTAATCTGCAGATTCCTAATCAAGTCTTACCCTGGGAAAAGAATCCATATGGCAAGCCCGACTTTATTGCTCAGCCGCTAAAGATTATGATTGATGGCCCACTAGGCGGTGCAGCCTTTAATAATGAGTTTGGTAGACCCATCTTAGGTGGTTTTTTTCGGGTATTTGAACAGACTCTTTTTGGTAAGAGATGGGGTTACCATAAACCCATAATGATTGCTGGGGGTATCGGTAGTATTCAGGCTATCCATACTCACAAACGCGCAATTCAAGAGGGTGATTTACTGATTCAGCTCGGTGGGCCTGGAATGAAAATCGGTATGGGCGGTGGGGCTGCTAGTTCAATGACAACTGGTACTAACTCTAAAGATCTTGACTTTAACTCGGTGCAACGAGGTAATCCGGAAATTGAACGCCGTGCCCAAGAGGTCATTAATGCCTGTATCCATTTTGGTGAAAAAAATCCGATCGTTGCGATTCATGACGTTGGCGCTGGGGGATTATCGAATGCTTTTCCAGAGTTAGCTGATGGTTCTGATCTTGGGGCTATTTTTGAGTTAATGCAAATTCCTGTTGAAGAATCAGGGATGAGCCCCGCAGAAATTTGGTGTAACGAATCACAAGAACGATACGCCATAGCCATCAACGAAAAAGATCTGCCATTATTTGAAAGTATTTGTGCGCGTGAGCGTTGTCCTTTTGCGGTAGTTGGTAAAGCAACTACCGCTCGGCAATTGATTCTTCAAGATAGTCATTTTCCGGTCGCTGACCCTATGCTTTTACCTATTGATATCCCTATGGAGGTCTTACTCGGTAAGCCTCCAATGATGCATCGTGATGTCCAGCAAATTTCCAGCCCGATCACTAGGCCATGTTGGGATGACGTGCAACTGCCAACAGCTATTCATCAAGTGATTGCTCATCCGACAGTTGCTAGTAAGTCTTTCTTAATTACGATTGGTGATCGTAGCGTTGGAGGTCTGACGCATCGTGATCAAATGGTTGGACCTTGGCAGGTTCCTGTTGCGGATTGTGCTGTGACCATGGCTGACTTTGCCTCATTCCGAGGAGAGGCCATGGCCATGGGAGAAAGACCACCTATTGCTATTTTTAATGCTGGGGCTGCTGCACGTATTACGGTTGGAGAAGCCATTACAAATATTTTAAGTGCTGATATTACAGATGTATCCCATATTAAACTTTCTGCGAACTGGATGGCATCCTGCGGCACTCCTGGAGAGGATGCCAAGTTATTTGAAGCGGTGTACGCCATTGGCATGGAGTTATGTCCTGAGTTAGGTATTTCTATTCCGGTGGGCAAAGATTCACTATCCATGCAAACCAAATGGTCTGAAAATGGCAGCGATCGAAGCGTTACATCCCCTGTGTCATTAATTATTTCCGCCTTTGCCCCTGTCAAGGATGTTCGTAAAACACTAACTCCCTTACTCAATAGTGCTGAGCTAGATACTGAAATCATGTTGATTGATTTAGGACAAGGCGAGAATCGGATGGGCGGGAGCGTTCTCACCCATATCAGTGATCAAATCGATACGATTTGTCCGGATATTCAGTCTCATCAACTGATCCATTTAGCGCAAGCCCTTGAAAAACTGAAAGCTAACAATCAAATACTCGCTTATCACGACCGCTCAGATGGTGGACTTCTAACAACTATTGCTGAAATGGCTTTTTGCTCGCACGTTGGTATTTCCTTAAATATTGACTTGCTTGTTCTAGAAAAAGGGACTGAATCGGATTTTGGGGATGCCAAAAATTGGGCATCCCAAATTAGTGGACGACGTCATGAAAATACCTTGAAAGCACTCTTTAATGAAGAGTTAGGTATCGTTATTCAAACACGAAGAACCGACCGAGATGCTATTTTTAAGATTCTGAGAGATCATCACTTAAGTGCGCATACCCATATTGTTGGAAAGATAAATACAACTGATAGCATAGAAATTTGGCGAGATGCAAAATGTATTTATCAAACACCAAGGGTCTCTTTACAATGTCAATGGGAAACAAATAGTCTAGCAATTGCTGCCCTGCGCGACAATCCCGACTGCGTTGCTAGTGAGAAACAGGCTATTCAAGACGTAAAAGATCCTGGCCTTTCCCCAATACTGCTATTTAATCCTCAAGATAACCCAACTTTTCCTGTGATGAATCAGGCACTAAAACCTCGGATAGCTATTCTTCGGGAGCAGGGCGTTAACTCCCATGTGGAAATGGCATATGCTCTAGGATTGGCTGGCTTTGAGTGTCAAGATGTGCATATGACCGACTTGCTTAGTGGTGCTGTATCAATGCAATCATTTATAGGATTTGTAGCTTGCGGTGGGTTTAGTTATGGCGACGTGCTTGGAGCTGGACAGGGTTGGGCTAAAACAATTTTGATGAACCCGCGTTTAAGAGATACTTTTGAGGCGTTCTTTCAGCGTAAGGATACTTTTGCTTTAGGAGTGTGTAATGGCTGCCAAATGATGAGTAATTTATCATCCATTATTCCCGGGGCTCAGTATTGGCCACAATTCACTAGAAATCAATCTGAGCAATATGAGTCCAGATTTGTACAAGTGGAGATTTTGGAATCGCCATCGATCTTTTTTAAAGAAATGCAAAAAAGTCAATTACCAATTGTCGTAGCCCACGGTGAAGGACAAGTTAACTTTGGTATCCAAGGGTCTCTTGAGCAACTCAAAAATCAACAGTTAGTTGCCATGCGTTTTGTTGACCACTACGGTCAGCCAACTTTACACTATCCCCTGAATCCCAATGGATCAATAGATGGTATTACTGGTATAACAACCCCAGATGGTAGATTTACTGCTTTAATGCCGCACCCAGAACGTGTGTTTCGCACAGTTCAAATGAGCTGGTCACCGCCATCTTGGCATGACAAGGATAATGGCTTAAGCCCATGGATGAGAATGTTCCGTAATGCTAGATATTGGATTGGTTGATGAAAAATCCTACATACGAATCGGTAACTTTTTCTGAAGTTGGCAATATTCGATACTTACACTTAGGTACGCCATGGATCCAAGGTGCAATGAATTTAAAAAAGCCTCTACATATCGAATTAGAGTACGCGCAGCAAATGATGGCTTGGTTACTTTTTTTAGAGCCCTTAGTGGGCTTTCATGCATTACAGCTGGGACTTGGGTCTGCCGCTCTCACGAAATTTACCAATCATTTAAACAAAACGATAAAGACGACTGCTGTTGAGCTCAATCCTGCAATCATCATTGCAGCACAGGCCATGTTTGATTTAGATTTACGAAATGACAGAATTCAAGTAGTACAGGCAAACGCCCTGAACTTTACTCAACAGGTAGCGCATAACAATCAGTTCGATGTGCTACAAGTAGATATTTTTAATGGTAAAGCATCTGGACCAGCTTTAAGTTCAAGACAATTTTATCAAGGGTGCTTTGATGTCTTAAAGTCGCCCGGAGTCCTAACCGTCAATTTATTTAATCAGCATTCGAGTTATGCAAAAAACATTCAACGAATTTGTAATGTATTTGATAATAGAGTGCTATTGTTTAAAGAGGTTCATGACTGTAATGTAGTCGCAATTGCTTTTAAAGGACCTTATATAAAATTTGCCTGGTCGGACCTCAAAAAAAGGGCAAAGACTATTCAAAAAAGATATCAGCTCCCAGCTAAACAATGGGTTGCAGATTTAAAATCAAATAATCTACAAAGTAAAAAATATCTAGAGATTTAATTGGTCAATTTGTACCGATTGCAAATTGAATAGTTAGTGCATCCGCAATACTAGTGCTCTACCAATAATCGAACTAGAAGCAATCAAGAACCCGTGTAGTATTAGCTAGGTAAATCTTTACGATATCAATAAAAAAGAATAGGAAAAGGGTAGTACCCGACTATTTAAAATATCAACACTAGCGATGTTCAGAAAAAGTCAAGTCTTGGAGGGCTTTATTGAATTTTTGCCTTCGATTTAAACTTTTCCATCATTTCAGAAAATTTAAATTTTTGCCAATTTTGATCTTGGGTCAGCATTTGTACCAACTGCGGCTTAACTTCTTGCATACTTGGGGTCGGAGTATCTTTAATCTCATCAACTTGAATAATATGCCAGCCAAATTGTGATTTAACTGGAGAACTAGCTAATTCTCCAGCTTTTAGCGTGGTCATCACTTGGGCAAATTCAGGGACTAAACCACTAGCAGTTACCCAATCAAGACTTCCACCATTGGGGGCAGAGCCCTGATCCTTTGAATGAGTTTTTGCCAAGTCAGAAAAATTCGCACCACCCTTAATTTGAGCCTGCAAGGTATTTGCTAATTTTTCGTTTTCCACTAATATGTGTCTAACCTTATATTGCTGACCACCAAATTGGCCCTTGACTTTTTCATAGACAGGGATTAAATCTTTGTCAGAAATGCCGTCTTTAGAAATATAATCCTCGAATACTGCGGAGACAAGAACGCTCAACCTAGCTTGCTCCATAGCATCACGAACCTCTTCATTCTTCGTTAATCCTCTTTTATCAGCTTCTTGTAAGATTAGTTCTTTTGTAATTAATACATCGCGCGCTTTTTCCTTCACATCAGGCGAATTCATTTGACCAGATTTTTCTAGCATGCGCGTTAATTTGGCTAATGGAATAGGCTTACCATTTACAACGGCAGCGTTTTGGGCAGCAACGGATGAGTTAAAGCAAAAGCTTACACAAATCGATAGGAATACGAGGTTAGATTTTTTCATTTTCGGATGGCGTTTTCGCATTAATTACTAAGGCATGGATTTCATGCGGCATCCATGGATTCAAAATATCATACACTAGGCGATGTCTAGCTAAACGGCTTAAGCCTTCAAAAGCAGCCCCAACAATATGCAGGCGTAAATGGCTAGCACCGCCGCCATGATGGCCTGCATGTCCAGCATGCTGGTCTGATTCATCAATGATCGCAAGAGAATCAGGCCTGAGTTTTTCTGTTAAAACTTGTTGATACAAAACAATTTGGGGATGGACGCTCATTAAAAACTATTCTTTCTCAGGTTCCTGTTTCATATATTTACTTAACCATAAACCTTGAATCAAGATAAATACAAATAAAATTCCGATCGTGGAGAGTTTGAAATTTGCCCAAAAATCCTCGGAAAAATTTTTGGCAATCCACCAGTTTAAACAACCTAAAAAAAAGAAATATCCAATCCACAGCAAGTTCAACTTAAACCACACCTGATCTGCAATTAATGGGTCAATTTGAACCTCTTTGCCAATGACCGCTTGAATTAAATTCTTCTTAAAGATAAACCAACTCACGCCAAGTCCTAGCGCAAAAGCCCAATAAAGAATCGTAGGCTTGATCATAATAAAGTCTTTATCTTGTAAACCAATAGTAAGCCCACCAAAGATAAGAATAATTACTAAATTAAATAGTTGAATTTTTGGGATCGGTTTTCTCTCAAACTTAATCCAGGCAATTTGTAACAAGGTAATAACCATTGCAACCACGGTCGCCACATAAATATCAAATAATTTAAACGCTGCAAAGAAAGCAATAATAGGAAGTATTTCTGCTAAAAACTTCACTTACTTGATTCTCCAGTTTGATTTTGTTGATCGTTAAAACGCAGTGATGCTGAATTAATACAGTATCTCAGCCCAGATGGAGCAGGGCCGTCATCAAACACATGCCCTAAATGTGCCTCACAGTTTTGACAACGAACCTCTGTTCGAATCATGCCATGACTTGAGTCTTTAATTTCCCGAATTGCTGAATTTTCTAAAGGAATCGAAAAACTTGGCCAACCACAGCCCGCATCGAATTTTGTATTGGATGAGAATAATTGCACTCCACAACAAACACATTGATAAATACCCGTTGACCAATGATCCCAATATTTTCCGGTAAAAGGCCTTTCGGTTCCAGATCTTTGCGTTACCTCAAACTCAATCGGTGAGAGTTCTGCTTGATACTGAGCTACAGTTTTTTTTGATGTTGGGTTTGCTGGCATGATTTTTTAAAACAATTTTGGCAAAAGTAGTGAAATAATTCAAAAGTCGATAAGAGTTTATTATAGTTGGATATTCAGTATCCTTGTTACCAGTTAAAACTCTCGAATGTATAACTTTTATTCAAAAAGCTTGATTCCTATTTGGCCTACAATATGCTGAGTTTGACTCATTTATCCCTAATTGCTTATGACGAATTCAGTAGATCCTATCAATAATCAAGTTTACCTTGACCTAGACGTGCCTTTTTTAAACCTGTTGGGTGTTAAATTGCATCGAATGAGTCATGGAGAAGGGGAGATTAGCCTTGCGGTTGAAGAAAAGCATTTAAATACTTGGGGAAGCGTTCATGGTGGAGTCTTGCTGTCCCTTGCCGATGCCGCGATGGCAATTGCCGCAAGGGCAGCTGACCCTAATGATCGAAGCGTGGTAACTATTGAACTCAAAAACACCTTTATGCGAGCCACTGAAGGCTCAATCCGCGTGATTGGTAAATCGATTCATACGACTGCAACTATGGCATTTTGCGAAGCAAAATTAATTGATCAGCATGGTCAATTATGTAGCATGGCAACTGGTACATTTAAATACTTTAAGCGCTCTTTAATTAAAGATCCTATTAGAAGTCAGTCTGAATCAAGTCTATCTTCCAAAGGCTAATCTGATTAGCGATCTTGAGTGGTCGATTGCTCGAGTTGTCCCTCAAATATACTTGTGTTAGTTAATTCATTTTGTTGAAAACTACGCTCGATCATCTGGAACATCCCATCTTTACGAACTCGAAGTAAGGTAGATGAACGCGTGCCGTAATGTTCTGTTTGAATAAAAATTGGCGCTAGGGCTTTTTCCCATTCATGGCTAACTCCAGTGGATGGCAAGACCTGGTCTGAGAAATTATTATTATCTGCAAGCAGATTAAAGTACATGGCATCTTGATTAAATTTACCCGAATCTCGAGCCAGTGCTTGCGCAAATTGCGCAACTCCAGAACGTACTTTGGGCCAGGGTGTATCCAGCATCGCATTAGATAGACCGTATAAGCCAGCCGAAATGGCAGTCGGATTGATTGTCTTTCGTTGTCTAATCTTATCCCCAACCAACAAGCGATTAGTTACCCAGAAAAACTCTGGACGTGTGACATTTGATAGATCTCCTAGCAACAAATTAAAGCCATTGTATTGTAAAAACGATTTTTGATGATCAGTAATAAATTCATGTATCGGTTTTGATTGCGATAAAAATTTAGCGGTGAGTTCGCCGCGGGTTCGTAAGTCTGGGTTTTTTTCACTAGGCGCACGAATATTTGTAATGGCTGAGAATTTACCTTTTTGAGATAAGCCAAGTGCTGTGCCCGGCAAACCTAGAACATCCGCTTGATCGCGAGCACCAAGAACATGAGAATAATCGCTCCACCAATCAATTTTTTTTGTAGGGCGGGCATAGAACTCATCACGATTTGCAGCAACTACAAAAGGGTAGTCCGGATGTGAATTAATAGCAAATAAAATAATACACATACACTTAGATGGTTAGAAGTTGATAAGGTGGTTCTACAATTTGGATCAGGTTTGAAGGTGCCTCATCTGGCCGAGTAATGCGCAGAGGTAGGCCCGTAGCACTTAAATTAATTTCCATTTGGACATAATTTACTGCTAGGCCCGAGTGGTAGGCGCTCAGCAAAATTACCCCAGCCGGTTGATCTAATTCTTGCTCAGTAAAAACCAGATCACCAGGCCTAAAAAGAGCCTGGGGATTACCCATGATGGTGCCAAGTTTTAATCGACGTTTGATAGTGCCACGATATTGACTTCGTGCCACAACCTCTTGACCAGGATAACAGCCCTTTTTAAAATCTACCCCTCCCAAGGATTCAAAATTAATCATTTGTGGCACAAAAAGATCTTTAGTTGCGCTTGTTAAGCGGGGAATGCCACTCAGTACCTCCAGTAAATTCCATTGCTCTGCGAGTTCATTATCTATGCTAGGGGGAGGCTGTTGAAAAGCAAAAACTGTGCGGGCAATTTGTTGAGATTCGTGGAGCACTTCAGGCAACTTTAAAAACTGAAATGCCTCGGAGTTTATTTCATCCTGTTCTTTCGAGGATGATAAAACACCATATAAGCAGTAAAAATTAGGCTCATAATGAATCTCAACTTTAGATCGCAGACGATACATCTGTAATTTTTTGGCAAATTCAGGTGCAAGGTCTTTACTAATCCAAATAAGAATAGCATTTTGCCTTTGTTCTGTAATCCAAAAACTTGCCATCAATCGACCCTTGGGTGAGCAAAATCCAGAGAGCTGACCAGACCGAGAGTCTAGACTAGACACACTCGAAGTGAGCAAGTTTTCTAGGAAAACTTTGGTATCTGGCCCTTCCACACGAATAATATCCCAGTCTGTCAGAGGGATGAATTTCATGTTTTGCGTTTGATTCATCGATATAATTTGAGCAATTGGCAATTGGATTAATAAAGGTAAAGTAAAGGTAAAAATTATCTAAGCATTTCGGCTTAGGTAAGGACATGTGTTCTATTATAAGTTTATGCGCGAGAGAAATTCTTCTTTTCCTGGATTTTTTATTACTTTCGAAGGTATCGATGGTGCCGGTAAAAGTACTCACTTAGATTTTTTTCAAGAGTGTCTAAGAGCGCGTTTTCCTGAAAAGAAAATTGTGATGACACGTGAGCCAGGTGGCACGGAGCTAGGCGAAAAATTACGTCAACTGCTTCTACATCAGGAGATGCATGCAGAAACTGAGGCACTTTTGATGTTTGCAGCCAGAAGAGAACATTTAGCTGTAGTGATTGAGCCAGCACTGGCATGTGGTCAAATAGTTATTTGTGACCGCTATACAGATTCCTCCTTTGCCTATCAAGTTGGTGGGCGAGGCATATTAGCCCATAAATTAAATCAATTAGAGAGCTGGACGATCGACCGAGAGTTTAATCTAACAACAGTTGCTATTCAGCCCAACTTAACGATTCTTTTTGATATCAGCCCAGAAGAAGCAGAAAAGAGAAGGGCATTATCTAGAAATCCCGACAAGTTCGAGGCCTTAAATTTTGACTTTTTTAATCGGGTTAGAGCCGAGTATCTTCGCAGAGTAAAAGAGGATCCAATGCGCTTTGAGGTAATTGATGCTAGTCAGTCAATTAAAAATATTCAAAAGGTGATAGGGCATATTGCGACTAAAATAGATTCATTGATATAAGAGGCCCGATCTATGCTTTACCCTTGGAACGCCACTTTTTTTAGTCAATTTAAGCAACAATCAATTCCTCAAGCCCTTCTTTTTTTTGGTGAGCAGGCAATTGGAAAGTTCAATTTTTCCATGCACTTAGCCAACTATCTGGTGTGCGAAGGCACGCACGATAAGCCATGCCAGCAATGTCAGGCATGCCACTGGTTTAGTCAGGCAAATCACCCTGACTTTTTCCCAGTATTACCTGAAAACCAGTCATATCTCCTAGAAAAGCATCTGCAGCTTGAAATCGATTTGGATAAAAAAGAGGTTTCAGATAAAAAATTAAGTAAATTCATAAAAATTGAGCAAATCAGAGATGTCGTGTCAAGTAATATTCTTGGATCATACCGCGGGGGAAAGCGGATCATCTTCATTTATCCCGTTGAGTCAATGGCAACCGAAGCAGCAAATTGCCTTTTAAAGTCTTTGGAAGAGCCATCTCCGAACGTGATTTATATCTTAGTAACGCATCGTATTGATCTCGTTTTACCTACGATTCGGTCCAGATGCGTGGCGATTCCAGTACCAAAACCCAAAGAAGTTGACAGTCTCGAGTGGTTAAGATTACAGGACTCATGCAAAAGAATCGATAGGGATGATTTAGGAGCCTTATTGACTGAACATGGAAAATCTCCCCTTAAAACATTACAAGCGGTTGAAGGTGGGGCATTTAACGGTCAAGTGGTAATTGAGCAATTATCCCGATTTGGAGATATTGAAATATCCCAAGTAATTGATCTTCTTGCAAAAAATTCTCTAATCGATATCTTAAACTGTTTGTACCGTTGGTGTATTGATATCTATTTATCCAAATCGAACTTACCTGTCAGGTACTATCCCCGCTGGGCGGATAAAATAAAACTTTATCAAGATCGAATGAGCTTTTCACAATTAAGCCAATTTATTAAATTTCTAATGATTGAAATGAAGCTAGCCTCGCATCCCTTATTTCCTAAATTACAGCTTGAGTCTTTGCTAGCAAAATATGCCCACCTTTTCAAAGCCTAGAAATGTTTATTGACTCACATTGCCATTTAGATTTTGATGATTTTCAAGTAAATTTTGATGAAATTTTGCAAAATATGGCAACGCACCTTGTTACAAAAGCCTTGTGTATTAGTGTCAATCAGCCAGATTTCCCAAAGGTCTTAGCTTTAGCAAAAAAATACGACCATTTATATGCCACAGTCGGCGTGCATCCTGATTATGAAAACACTCCTGAGCCCACTTTTGACTGGTTAACGATGCAGGCCCAAGATCCTAAGGTAATTGGTATAGGGGAGACTGGACTAGACTATTACCGCATGGCTGACCGAGCATACGCTGATCTTGAGTGGCAAAGAGAACGATTTCGAGTGCATATTCAGGCCGCTAAAGCCGCTCAAAAACCGCTCATTATTCATACTCGTCATGCCTCAACGGATACGATCCGAATCATGCAAGAAGAGGGGGCAAAGGATCCGCGGGGCGTGATGCATTGCTTTACAGAGGGAATAGACGTCGCTAAAGCGGCATTGGATCAGAACTTTTATATTTCTTTTTCGGGTATCGTGACATTCAAAAATGCGCTTGAAATCAAAAATACCTGTCAATATGTACCCCTTGATCGTCTCTTAATTGAAACAGACTCGCCGTATTTAGCGCCTGTGCCGCATCGAGGAAAAATGAACCAGCCAGCTTGGGTCAGTTACGTTGGCAAATATATTGCCGAATTAAAAGGTATTCCAGTCGAGGATTTGGCCATGGTCACTAGCCGTAATTTTTCTGAACTATTTCAGGTTTAGCTATGTCAAATAACTTTTTTGGTAAATTATTGGTGGGTTTTGCCCTAGTCGTCCTGGCGGGTGTGTGCTTGTCTCAAACAAATCAACAAAAGCCCCCAGCTCGACAATCTCTGGCATTTATTACAGAATCTCTTTTTCAAATGGCGTATTTTGATGATTTGGAAGGTCTTCAAAAATATCTGGATAGAAATCCCTCAGCGGTCAATTTACAGAACGCATCTGGCGATACTCTATTGATTCATGCGATTAAAAATGACTCGAAGAAAGTTATTCAATATATCTCGCAAGTTAATGATTTAAATGTAGATTTAGAGAATAATAATCAGGAAAATGCCCTCATGTACGCCGCCTTTAAAGGGGATTTACCTTTGGTAAAACACTTAATAGATACCAAACAGGCCAGTATAGAAAAAAATGGCTGGAGCCCAATGCATTATGCAAGCACCAACGGGCATTTAGCGATTATTCGTTTTTTGATCGAAAAAGACGCCTATGTTGATGTCGAAAGCCCCAATTCAACGACTCCATTGATGTTAGCATCTCGAGCCGGCCACATTCAGGTTGTGAAATATTTACTAGATAATGAAGCCGATTTAGCAGCTAAGAATCAGTTAGAGCTGACAGCAATCGATTTTGCAAATATGGGAAATCAAAAAGAGATAGTTGAAGGATTGAAATCCAGATGGAAAAAAATGTATCAATCAGAATACATACTAAAACCATGGCCATAGGGGCCAAGCTATGCAAGTCGGAATCTAATTCCTTAAAAAGCTATAAAATAGAGAAATTCAGTAAATTTTCACATCATTACAAGAATTATCAATACTTACTTAGATGCATAGTATGCGCATAATAATTATTATGTTAAATAAGATAGGTGTATCAATCCAAGGAACATGACAAAGGCAATATGAAATTTCTGCACACGATGCTTCGGGTTACTAACCTACCTCAATCGATTGATTTTTATACACAAGTTCTAGGTATGACTCTTCTCAGAACTACCCAAAGACCAGAGCAAAAGTATGATCTAGCCTTTTTAGGTTATGGCAAGGGAAATCAGGCAGGTTTTGGAGAAATCGAATTAACCTACAACTATGGCGTAGACCATTATGAACATGGGGGCTATTTTGGTCATATCGCAATTGGCGTTGAAGATGTCTATAAAACCTGCGAAATGGTCAAACAAATGGGCTGTAATGTTACTCGAGAAGCAGGTCCCGTAAAGGGTGGTAATACAATCATTGCTTTTATTGAAGATCCAGATCAATATAAAATTGAACTCATTGGTCTGTCCTCTTTCGGATGAGTACCTCCCCTGATACGGGCCAAGACTCGCCTTGCATCGGCATTTGCTCGACTCTTTTTGATGATGTATGTAAAGGCTGCGGCCGGACAATTCTAGAAGTGGCTAATTGGGTGAGTATGTCCCCAGAAGAAAAAAAACAGGTTTGGCAGCGAATTACTGTAGAGGGCACTGCTATGCGTTTTACGCAACAAAAAGACTAAAATAGATCCAGTTAATTCATGCCCTTCGTTGTGAGGTATTCTTCGTAAGTTCCTGAAAAGTCAACAACTTCACCATCCATCCCAACCTCTAAAATCCGAGTAGCTAAGCCGGAAACAAACTCCCTGTCGTGCGATACAAATATCAATGTACCAGCATATTTTTCTAGGGCGATCTGCATACTTTCAATCGATTCCATGTCCATATGATTGGTCGGCTCATCTAGAGCAAGCACATTATGTTTACCTAACATTAATTTACCCCAGATCATTCGACCTTTTTCACCACCTGAAATCACCTTCACGGATTTGGTGATTTCTGGGCCCGAAAAGAGTAATCGGCCTAAGGTACTTCGGATTACCTGATCATCATCCCCTGCTTTTGACCAGTCACCCATCCAATCAGATAAGTTTTTATCGACTGGAAAGCACATATTGGTATCTTGAGGCATTACCCCAACGTTGGCATGTTCAGCCCACTTCACCGCTCCCTGATCGGGGTCAGCCCCCCCAAAACGAGCACTTAAGAGTGTAGTCAAGAGGGTTGTCTTACCCGCCCCATTCTGACCAATAATGGCAATTTTCTCACCGGGCTGAACCGTTATATTCAAATTCTTAAAAATAGTCCGATCAAATGTTTTTGTAATACCAGTACATTCAACAGCAATATTGTGCAGAACCTTTTCGAGTTCAAAACGAATAAAAGGATTTTGTCTCGAAGAGGGTTTGATATCGGCCACCTCAATCTTCTCTAACTGCCTTTGCCGAGATGTGGCTTGTCTGGCTTTAGATTTGTTAGCGGAAAACCTTCTGACAAAGTCTTGTAATTCAGCAATTTTATCTTTTGCTTTGGCGTTATCCGACATCTGCTGAGATCTGGCTTGGGCAGAAGCCAACATGTAATCGTCATAATTGCCAGGATAAACACGTAAAGTTCCAAAATCCATATCAGCCATGTGCGTACAAACCGAGTTTAAAAAATGCCGGTCGTGCGAAATAATAATCATCGTACTATTGCGCTCGTTCAAAATATCTTCTAGCCAATGAATCGTATGGATATCTAAATTATTGGTGGGCTCATCTAATAACAAGACATCTGGATCAGAAAATAAAGCCTGGGCCAGTAAAACACGTAACTTCCAACCAGGAGAAACAGCACTCATGGGGCCTTGATGCAAATCAATTGAAACGCCAACACCCAGTAATAACTCCCCTGCTCTAGCTTCAGCTGTATAGCCACCGTATTCTGCAAACTTCGCCTCTAACTCGGCAGCGTGCATATAATCATCTTCAGTTGCATCAGGATTTGCATAAATTAAGTCTCTCTCCTGTGCAACGCTAGACATTTCAGCATGGCCCATCATCACAACATCCAAGACACGCATCTCTTCAAAAGCAAATTGGTCTTGGCGTAATTTCCCAAGCCGAATATTCGGCTCAAGCATGACATGTCCCGAGGATGGCTCTAATTCACCACCCAAAATTTTCATGAAGGTAGACTTACCACAGCCATTTGCTCCGATTAGCCCATAGCGATTCCCGCCTCCGAATTTAACCGTAATGTTTTCAAAAAGCGGCTTGTGGCCGAACTGCATGGTGATGTTGGATGTTGATAGCACTATGAACTCAAAAAAGTATTAGAAATGATGATAGAAAAGAGATTTCAACCCACCATTTTACTATCCTTACTTAAATTTTCAAGAATTACCAACTACCTGAAAGTTTAAAGCCCTGGGTGGACAAGTCTAAATCACAAGATATACCAACTGGTAATGTAACTTTATCTACACAATGCCCAAACGGTAAGCCTGAAACAATAGCCGTACCTGTCCCAAGTTGCTGTAATTCCTGACTAACTCGACCCAAAGCTTTTAGCAATGAATAGTCCGCATCAAGGGGACCTAATTGATAGCCAGAAAAGTCCCCAACTAATATAGCCGATTGGCTATTCAGTACATTTGCCTGCACCAGTTGTAACAACATTCTTTCCACCCGGTATGGGTGTTCATTGACATCTTCAATAAATAAGATACCTTGATGAATAGTCTCTTTAGACGGGAAATAGGGCGTTCCTAAAAGACTCACTAGCATCGATAAATTCCCGCCCCATAAGGTCTTCCTTCGAAACTCGATTGGGGGTCCCGTATAGAATTCTTGGGAATGCTCTACCTGAATATCCAATTTTTTATTGATAACAGCTTGAATAAAGTGTTGGTATGTAAATTGAGATATCTCTGCACTAGATTCATTGCCAAAATCGGCAGAAATCATCGGTCCAGCATAACTTGGCATACCAGTTTGAGCTAATAAACCGAGGTGTAATACTGTTAGATCACTGTGGCCGACAATCGAAAGTCCCTTTGCAACCGCTTGACCAAGCTTAATCCAAGCTATTTGAGGAAGTATGCGAGTCATGCCATACCCGCCCCGAATCCCCATGGCAATCAACCCATCATCATTTACCATTTCTGCTAAAGCATTAATTTCATGGGCCCTTTCATGATCCATCCCTGCAAAACGTTCAAATTGACGATTGGCAGCAGTCGCATTATGGATTACAAAGCCCTGGTTTTCTAACCATTGCAGGCCTCTAGTTGCTCGCTCGATATTGAGTAAAGGACCTGAAGGTGCAATGCAGTGCAGATGGGCTAAGACTTGGGGCATAGTTGAGGCATATTTTTTTAATGGGCTAAAAGACGCTTATTTTTAAAAAAATCCTTTAATAACTTGGAGCATTCGGCCTCTAGAATACCACCCTGAACTGCCGTGTGGTGATTTAAGGCAGTCTCTTGAAACACATTAATGACCCCACCCGCAACACCAGTTTTAGAATCAAATGCTCCAAAAATTACCCGATTGACTCTGGCATGAAAAATAGCCCCGGCACACATTAGACAGGGCTCTAGTGTGACATATAGATCAACCCCAGGTAAGCGGTAATTTTGTAATTGCTTGGCGCCCTCACGCAGGACATTCATTTCAGCATGGGCAGTCGGATCATGCCTCGCAATTGGCAAATTATGACTAGTGGCAAGGCAATGCCCATCCTTGACGAGAACTGCCCCGACCGGAATTTCTCCCTCTAGGGCGGCCAGTTTCGCTTGCTCAATGGCTAGACGCATCCATTTCTCATCGTCCGAAAAATGACTATTCATTTAGGCCGCACACACATCAGCCCAGCAGTTTGGGGTTTCATACAACCGAACGCGTTGTAAGGTCAATTTTTTCATAAAATGATTATTTAAGGCCGGTGCTAATAAGTCAAAAGCATACTGAGCAATATTCTCCGCAGTTGGAACAGCCTGCATAACAGTCGTTTTATGATCCACAATAGTCTTTAGAAAGGCCATTAATTCCGTATCAGTCTGAGCCACAAAGAAAGAATGATCCCAATGCTGAATAAGGACATCATTCATGATTTTCTTGATATCGCCAAAATCCATAATCATCCCCTCATCCCTGGCACCACTTGTTTCATTGACCTGACCTCTTAGAGTAACCTCCAAACAATAGCGATGCCCATGCAAATGACGACATTGACCATTGTGGTTCGGGATTCTGTGTCCAGCATCAAACTCTAATTTTCTGGTAATTTCAAAATATTTCATCTTCGGGGATTGATCTAGGGTAAGTGGATTAATTTGTGCTGCTGCAGGCTAAGTCGCCATAATGGCCTCTTTTTACAGAGTTCAATAGCTAAATTGATATTCTCTGCTTGCCGAGGACCGTCCATTGCTTGTAAAAAGAAATGTTGGAAGTTCATTTTTTCAAAACGCTTGAGGGACAATTCAATCTCATTCAAATGAGGTATCTGATGATTTTGAGGAATCACATATTTGATTTCGTCTCCTTGTAAGCAAACCAAGCTTGAACCATTTTTTGGGCTAACGCAAATCCAATCAATATGTCCAGGAGGCTTAATAGTGCCATTGGTTTCTATGGCAATCTGAAAATGTCGTTCATGAAGTGCCTTTATCAGAACCTCATCTAATTGCAGTAATGGTTCTCCACCCGTAAAAACTAGGTATTTATTAGTCTGAGATCGATTCATTTGAAGCCACTCAGAATCAATCGCATTTGCTAAAGAATTGGCATCAGGAAACTTCCCTCCCCCAACACCATTCATTCCAACAAAATCTGTATCGCAAAATTGACAAATTGCTTGAGCTCTGTCTTCTTCTCTGCCAGACCAAAGGTTGCAACCCGTAAAACGGCAAAAAACAGCTACCCGTCCGGCTTGCGCCCCCTCGCCTTGCAGCGTACTAAAAATTTCTTTAACTGTATACATATTCTTATTTTAATCCCTATCCCTTCTCTTTCGGATTAGGCACTTAGATTTGAATACAATAGATAGCCATGACTATTAACCATTCGCTCGATATTCCCGAGGGATTTATTCTGCACGAATTATCCCCCCAGTCTGAACAATTTTTAACGATGCTTGGACCTTGGTATTATAAAAATGTCCCCACCGATAACGGCCACGTTGAGCGCGTATTTGGTATTCGAATTGAGCCAAAACACACCAACATTTGGGGCACTGCGCATGGTGGAATGCTGATTTCCATGGCTGATTCTGCTCTAGGATATAACTTATCTAGAAGTACCGAGCCACCACAAAAACTAGTTACGGTCCACTTAAGCTCAGATTTTATGGCTAGTCCCAAACCCAATGATTGGTTAGAGACTGAATTTCGAATTAGTAAAATCGGTAAACGAATGAGCTTTGCGGAGTGCTCCCTCAAAGTTGGCAATAAAATCATGCTCAGGACAAGTGGTGTTTTTACTGTCCTGAACCAACTAAAAAAAGTTCAAAATAATTAGATTCATGCTCTTGAAACATACAAATAACTCAACATAGGAAAAACCATGTCACAAACGTATTTTGGTATTGAAATTCCCTTCATCGAAAAAATGGCTATGGATGTAGAAAAGATCTCCGAAGATTTGGTGCATGTGCACCTAGATTTGCAACCATGGCAGTGTAATTCCTTTGGAGTTGCGCATGGTGGCGTTATGATGACTTTGCTCGATTTTGCAATGGCAATGGCGGCTAAAGTAAAGCATGGCCATTTGGGTGGAGCGATGACAATTGATATGTCAACGAGTTTTATCAAAGGTGGCAAAGGCAAAATGGTTGTCCATGGCACAGTCCTCAAAGCCGGTAAGTCGATTCAATTCTGCGAAGCTTCGGCTTATGATGCCTCAGGCGACTTACTCGCCAAATCAATGGGTACATTTAAACTCGTTGAGTTTAGGTAAGCTCTAATCGACTATGGTTAATCAGCACGATCTTTCTGAAAAAAAATTGCGCGTATGGGCCAAAGATCATCTAGCAGCTATTGAACCAAATCAAGATATTCAAATCAAGCGAATAGAAGGTGGCCAATCGAATCCTACCTTTTTAATTACGCAAGACGTATTCCAATGTATTCTCAGAAGAAAACCCATCGGTAATCTTCTGCCAAGTGCCCATGCCCTTGACCGTGAGTACCGCGTCATTGAAGCGCTTTCCCGAGCTGACTTTCCAGTTCCTCGGGTCTATGCCTATTGCAAGGATCCAAGCATTATTGGTTCAGAGTTCTATGTCATGGAGTTTGTCGATGGGCGCATATTTTGGGATCCGCGCCTACCCGATTTAGATGCCTCAGATCGCTTAGATATATTTGATCAAATGAATCTAACAATTTCTAAGCTGCATCAAATCTCTCCAGATTCAATTGGCCTAGGTGACTATGGCAGAACTGGTGGTTACGTGCAAAGACAATTAGAGCGCTGGTCTAAGCAATATTTGGCCTCTCAAACAGAACCCATCGATGCGATGCACCATCTCATTGAGTGGTTACCAAAACATATCCCAAGTAATGATCCAACCAGTATCGTTCATGGAGACTTTCGGATTGATAATATGATTTTTCATCCTAAACAGTCTCAAGTCTTAGCTGTCTTGGATTGGGAGTTATCGACCTTAGGTAATCCTATTTCTGATTTTGCATATCATATGATGGCTTGGCGATTTCCTCCTGAACTTTTCAGGGGATTACATGGGATCAATTTTGAAGAGCAACAAATACCAGATGAGCAAAGTTATTTAGATTCCTACTTAAAAAGAACTGGTTTTAAGCTCAATTCTAATCAGGAGTGGGAGTTTTATATTGTCTTTAACATGTTTCGCATGGCGGCCATTCTTCAAGGAGTTGCTCACCGAGCAATTCAAGGCAACGCTGCTAGTCAACAGGCTATCGAAATGGGCAAAAAAGCGCGCCCCATTGCCGAATTAGCTTGGCTACAAGTCCAAAAACTTTAATAGATTGATTATTCTATGCTGACTGATTCGTGTATCGCGTTAACTGGTCTGATTTACTAGGTGCGTTAACTCTTCATCAGTAAAACCTGCTAATTTTCTAGCATCAATATTAAAAGGACCTTTTAAAATCGGCGCCTTATATTGTTTACATAAATCTTTAAAAGCCTTCATTGGATCAAGCCTTCTTGCCTGACACAGGTAATTAAACCAATAATTACCAATTTCTACATGACCAATTTCATCTCGCAAAATAATATCTAGAATCTCGACCATACGCATATCCTTAACTTGTAAGAACCGATCTCGGATCATCGGAACAGCGTCTAGACCTCTAGCTTCCATTGTTCTTGGGACGAGCGCCATCCTAGCTAAAACATCTAATTTTGTCTTATCAACCATCTCCCACAAACTATTATGCGCAGTAAAGTCCCCATAAGAATATCCCAGCTCTGCTAAATGCCCTTGTAATAAGTCAAAGTGCTCGGACTCTTCTTTCGCAACTAAAAGCCAATCACGATAGAACTTGATGGGCATGTCAGAAAAGCGCCAAATAGCGTCTAGCGCTAAATTAATAGCATTAAATTCTATATGGGCCAATGCATGCATTGCGATAGCCCTTCCCTCAACCGTATGCATAGCTCTTTTTTTTACAGCTAAAGGGGGTACTAATTCTGGTTTATCCGGAAATCCAGGAATCAATTGCTCATCAGGAATAACGGCATTTTCATATTGGAGACTACTGGCTTGAATTAGATTGCGTTGATATAGGTCCTTGACCTCCAGTACCTTCCTAGATGGATTTTTGATACATAGACAGTGAAAAGCTTCTTCTTGAAGGGACATGGTGAGCAGTTGCGATACAGTATGAGGAGAAAAATCAAGGATAATACAATTTGAAACGTTTTTAACTAGTTCGTACAACTAATCCTGCAAGGAAATCAAATATGATAAATAAACTTCTTACTCTGTTTGCCACGCTGGCATTCATCACTTCGACAGCCATCGCAGATAACTATCCTAGCAAATCAGTCAAAATTATTGTGCCATTTGCTGCAGGTGGGCCTGCTGATAATTATGCACGTTTTATAGCACAAAGACTGCAAGATGATTTTAAACAAACATTTTTAGTAGAAAATAAGCCAGGTGCTGGCTCGATTATCGGTACTGACTTTGCAGCAAAATCGCCAGCAGATGGTTACTCCCTGCTAATGATGTCAAATACGCAAACTGTCAATGAATCACTTGTTCCCAACAAACCCTTTAATTTGATGAGGGATTTTGTCGGTATAGCTCCAATCAACTTTTCAGATCTCGTCCTCGTTGTCAATCCCTCTGTTCCAGTCAAAACACTGGCAGAGCTAATTCAACTTGCCAAATCCAAACCTGGAAAGTTAAATTTTGCATCCTCAGGTACAGGCACCCCTTACCACATGGCTGGGGAACTTTTTAATTCCATGGCAGGGGTTAATATTACCCACATTCCTTATAAAGGGAGCTCCGGAGCTAGGACGGATGTCATTGGTGGTCAAGTTGACATGATGTTTGATGCAGTTACCACGATGAATGAGTTTGTTAAGGAAAACAAGGTCAAAGCGATTGCTACGACTGGTAAAAATCGCTCTGCGATTATGGCTAGCACCCCTACTGTTGGTGAAGCTGGAGTTCCTAAATTTGAGGCAACGATTTGGCTTGGAATAATGGCTCCCAAAGGCACCCCTTCTGAAATCGTCACACAACTAAATAATGCCATTCGAAAAGTTATCGCGCGTCAAGATGTCAAGGATCTTTGGGCTAAGCAAGGCGCTCTGCCTTTATCAATGACCGTCCCAGAATTTAATCAATACCTTGAAGCCGATATTAGCAAATGGGCTGCAATTGTTAAGTCAGCAGGTATTAAACCCGAATAATAAAGGATCGTATGGAATTAGTTATATTAAGTGGTGGTGCAGCGGCTGGCGTTGTTAAGGGATTACAAAAAGATTTCGAAGAATTGCATCAGTGCGCCATTCATGCAACCTTTAATGCGGTTGGTGCGATGCGAGAGCAGTTATTGCAAGGATCTTACTGTGATCTAATTATTTTGACAAAATCTCAAATCCTGCAATTAATCGAGTCTGGTCACGTTATCAAGGATTCAGATATTTCTTTGGGTATAGTCAAGACAGGAGTTGCAGTTAAATCAGGGACTCCTAAACCACCCATTAAAACAAGGGCTGAGTTATTGACAGCATTTCGAAATGCCAAAGGCATTTATTTCCCAGATCCAGAAAAAGCGACCGCCGGAATCCATGTGATGCATGTTCTCAAATCCCTTGGCCTTGATCAAGAAATTGCTGATCGTTTTCGTACTTACCCAAATGGGGCAGTTGCTATGGCTGCAATGGCTGCTTGCAATGAAGACCAATTAATTGGTAGCACCCAAGTGACTGAAATTAATATTACGCCAGGAACTGAACTAGTGGGGAATTTACCTCTAGAGTTTGAACTAGCAACTGACTATACCTTGGGTATATGCTCAAATTCGCAGCAGAAAGATCTTGCACAACTCTTCTCTAACTCTTTAACTGGAAAAGATTCCGTGGTGATTCGAAAAAAAATAGGATTTGAATTTTTAGAATAAAGAAATCTTTCCTAAAAAAATATAGCTACTTTTTTTCCTATATTTGTAGAGGAATCTTTCCGTCTCAGGCTTGTTAGAGCTTTTATTTCGATCAAATTAACCACATACTTATTTCCAATCTTTTCTAACTGGATAAATTACTGCACCGATTTCTAGGCGATAAAGAATATCGTGTAACTTTTTTGAAATCACTTTGATGTCAATTTGAGACTATTTAATTTCACACTTGATTGATATGAAAGGGTTGAAAAATGCCAAAAAAGTTATCATTGGCTAATAAACTTATGCTCAAATCCAATACCACGATATAAGAAAATACCTCTATAATTATCTTGACATATAGACGATCATCTATATAATTGAAGCATGACTTCAAAACTGACTTGGCACGAAATTAAGCGACAAGCCTCGTTAGCTGACCGAGGTCTTGACTTTGCTGACGCTAATCAGATTTTTACACGTGTAACCTTTGAGTTTGAAGATCAGAGAGCGGACTATGGTGAGAAGCGCATGGTTTGTTTCGGTTATTTGTTCGGTCGTTTGGTTGTGGTTGGTTTTGTTCAACGTGGCGATGCTCGCTATATTTATTCGATGATGAAAGCAAATGAACGAGAACAAGCTAAATTTGGGTAGTGATATGGCAAGAGTGGACGCACATGAAATTTCAGATCAAGAGTACGATGAACTTCCTGAATTAACGCATGCTGATATTGAGCGCGGAGTTTGGAAAATTGCAGGCAAAGAGGTTACGCCAGCCGAGGGTAATGCGTCTTTTCGTTTAGCACTAAAAAAGCAAAAAATCAATATTACCCTAGACCCTGACGTACTAGGTTGGTACCGTGCTCAGGCCGGAGGTCGTGGCTATCAAACACTGATCAATGCTACGCTGCGAGAAGCTATGACGACTCAGAAGATAGAAGATGCCTTACGAAGAGTTATTCGCGAGGAACTACACCGTTAAATTTTGCGCCGTACGCGCAAAAAACACACTTACAGTAACGACAGTAACAACTGGTTCGTGTTTCGTGAAACTTTTGTGTAAGTTGAAAAACTATATAAATAAATACCTTAGATAAAAAAAGTCACTCCCACTCAATAGTAGCTGGTGGCTTACCCGAAATATCATAAACGACACGATTAATTCCTTGTACTTCATTAATAATTCGATTGGAGACATGTCCTAAAAGATCGTGTGGCAAATGGGCCCAGTGAGCCGTCATAAAATCTAAGGTTTGGACTGCCCGAAGTGCAACAACATATTCATAGGTTCTGCCATCGCCCATCACCCCTACAGATTTAACCGGTAGAAAAACTGCAAATGCCTGACTAGTTAAGTCATACCAGCTTTTTTTCGAAACAGGTTCAATCCATTTATGTAATTCTTCAATAAATATAGCATCTGCCCTTTTTAAAATCTCAGCAAATTCTACTTTTACTTCACCCAATATCCTGACAGCAAGTCCTGGACCTGGAAATGGATGACGATAAACCATTTCAGGAGGTAAGCCTAATTCAATACCTAGTTTACGAACTTCATCTTTGAATAATTCACGTAAAGGTTCTAGTAAAAGAAGATTCATATCATCGGGTAAACCACCAACATTGTGATGGCTTTTAATCGTATGAGCGCCTTTTTTTCCCTGCCCAGCAGATTCGATAACATCAGGATAGATCGTACCCTGTGCTAACCATTTTGCATTAGCAATTTTTGCTGATTCATTTTGAAAGACTTCAATAAACTCTTTGCCGATAATCTTTCTTTTTTTCTCAGGATCAGCAACGCCATGCAACTGGTTAAAAAATTGCTTGGATGCATCTACATGAATTACTTTTACGCCAAGGTTGCGCGAAAACATATCTAAAACCATTTCTGCTTCATTCAGACGTAATAAGCCGTGATCGACAAAAACACAAGTGAGTTGGTCTCCAATAGCTCGGTGGATTAAAGCCGCTGCAACAGAGCTATCTACGCCACCAGATAAACCCAAAATCACCTCATCAGTTCCGACTTGTTGCTGAATAGATCCAATGGCTTCAGTAATATAATCACCCATTTGCCAGTCAGGCTTACAAGCACAGATTTGCTGCACGAAGCGCTCCAATATCGCAACACCCTGAAGGGTATGTGTTACTTCTGGATGGAACTGCACAGCATAAAATTTCCTCTCTTCATCTGCCATACCTGCTACCGGACAGGAATCAGTCGATGCCATCAATTTAAAGCCACTGGGCATTCTTGTTACAGAATCACCATGACTCATCCAAACTTTGAGGATCCCATGACCATCATTCGTAGTGAAATCTTGAATTTGATCGAGCAATTTAGTGTGGCCTCGAGCTCGAACTTCAGCATAACCAAACTCTCTAGACTGACCAAGGGCATGCGCTGTTTGGACTGAACCACCTAACTGCTCAGCCATAGTCTGCATGCCATAGCAAATACCCAGCAAGGGGACGCCTAAGTTAAAAACTATTTCTGGAGCCCTTGGCGTATCACCCTCTGTTACAGAATTTGGGCCTCCTGATAAGATAATTCCTCGAACCTGCTCCGCTTGAACTATTTTTTTTAGCCGTTCCGAATCAATATCAAACGGAAAAATTTCTGCAAGAACTTTTGAATCTCTCACTCTTCTAGCAATGAGTTGTGTGACTTGCGAGCCAAAATCCAGAATCAGTATCTTATCGTGCACAATAGATTTTTTATAAATACGATTAATCAATATGGTAATTAGGCGCTTCTTTAGTAATCATCACATCATGGACGTGTGATTCACGAATACCCGCAGACGTAATTTCAACAAACTCTGCCTTCGTATGCAATTCATCGATGGTACGACATCCACAATACCCCATCGATGCGCGTATGCCGCCAATTAACTGATGCACTATGGCCAATACACTGCCTTTATAGGGTACTTGCGCCTCAATCCCTTCAGGAACTAATTTATCAACATTCGCACTGTTATCCTCTTGAAAATAACGATCAGCTGCGCCATCTTTCATCGCACCAATAGATCCCATCCCCCGATAACTTTTAAATGACCTTCCCTGGAATAAAAAGACCTCACCAGGGGCTTCTTCAGTTCCAGCGAAGATACTACCCATCATGACAGTATTGGCACCAGCCGCTAATGCCTTTGAAATATCACCTGAATATCGTATACCCCCATCAGCAATTAAAGTGACGTCTGTTCCTTGCAGTGCTTTGGCAACATTCTCAATGGCGGTTATTTGAGGCACGCCTACCCCAGCAACAATCCTTGTAGTACAAATCGAGCCAGGCCCAATCCCGACCTTCACGCCATCAGCGCCATGAGCCACTAGAGCTTTTGCGGCTTCGGCTGTAGCAATATTGCCACCGATGACTTGCACGTCTGGAAAATTTTTCTTGACCCATTTGACCCGATCAAGGACTCCTTGACTATGCCCATGAGCAGTGTCAACAACGATAATATCGACCCCAGCTTTTACTAATAACTCCGCACGCTCGTCATTTTCTGGACCTACTCCAATTGCTGCACCAACGATCAAACGGCCCATAGAGTCTTTTGACGCATTGGGGTGCTCTGTTGCTTTTAAAATATCCTTAACGGTGACTAGTCCTCTTAATTCAAAGGCGTCATTCACAACCAACACGCGCTCTAGCCGATGTTTATTCATGAGACGTTTTGCCTCATCTAAAGTAGAGCCCTCTCGAACAGTTATTAAGCGCTCTTTGGGGGTCATCTTGCTTCTGACAGAAGCCCCTAGATCCTCTTCGAAGCGCAGATCGCGATTGGTAATAATTCCGACTACTTGTTTACCCTCTAGAACGGGGAAACCTGAAAATCCATGTTCTTTGGATAACGCCATCACCTCGCCGACAGTCATATTGGGAGGGATAGTAATTGGATCTCTTAAGACGCCAGATTCATAGCGCTTTACTTTTGAAACCTCACGTGCTTGCTCGATTGGCTTGAAATTTTTATGAATAATACCAATCCCACCCTCAGTTGCCATCGCAATAGCTAACCGCCCCTCTGTGACAGTATCCATTGCTGCAGAAACTAACGGAATATTGAGAGAAATACTTCGAGTAAGCCTAGTTCCAAGCTGGGTATCTCTCGGTAAAACAGCGGAGTATGCCGGAACTAAAAGGACATCGTCAAAAGTAAGTGCTTTTCTAATAAGACGCATAAAACCTCTCCACACAAAATGCAATTATAAAGGGTTTAAAAGAGAGACCCCTGATTATCGAGGAGCACGGCTAATAGCCCTTTTTTTTGCTTTTTCTTGTAAAACGGCATCTTTATTCTGGTTAGCTTTTTTTCTTCGAATAATTTTAGGGTCAATAAGGATAGGTCGATATAACTCAATACGATCACCCGCATAAATAGCTGCATCATGGGTCAGGGGAATACCAAATACCCCAACACTACCTTTTTTCAAAAAAATAGGATCATTCAAACTAGTGACTAGTCCAATTTGCTCTAAGGCCTCCAATAAAGTGATTTCTAACTTGTTAGAGTTCAACTTAATTTGGTGGTGAGTGATCTGAGGTGGTAAAACTCGCGCATCACAAAGCTCAACCGCGATCGTCGACAATGCGTTAGAAACTTCTTTACTCATCTCTCTCACCATAGAGATCATTCGCTCTTTGCACAAAACTATTTACAAAAGTATTGGCAATCATACTAAATACCGGTCCAATCACTTTATCCAGTAAAAAATTGGAAAATTCGTACTTTAATTGAAATTCAATTTTGCAAGCATCTGCCCGTAATTCGGTAAAAATCCAATGCCCTTCAAAGTTTTTAAATGGGCCATCTACAAAGCTCATGTCTATTGTATGAGGAGCTTTTTGATGATTTTTTGTATGAAAAAATTGCTTAATGCCCTTAAAGTTAATCAAGATTTTGGCTTCCATGAGTTCTGGCGTTGACTGAAAAATTTCTACACCACCACACCAAGGAAGAAATTCAGGATACTTTTCAATATCAGTAACTAAGTCGTACATGCGTAAAGCAGAATGGCTAATCAATAAAGTTTTTTGTATATTTGCCATAATCCTCCTAATTACTCTATTTTATCAATGAATTGACCAGATTTTAAAAATTACGTTTTTGCAGTGTGCTCTACTAATCACCCTATAATCCTTGCATGAGTATTGTTGAAAATAAAAAAGCTTTTTTCGATTACTTTATTGAGGATCGCTGGGAAGCAGGTCTTGTTTTAGAGGGTTGGGAAGTTAAAGCCATCCGATCTGGGCGAGGTAATATCAAAGAAGCCTATGTTGTGGTGCGCCAAGCAGAGCTATATTTAATCGGTTGCCACATTAGCCCTCTGCCAGAGGCCTCAACCCATATTCACCCCGATCCGGTCCGAACTAGAAAACTCCTTCTGCATACCGAAGAAATACATAAACTCATTGGTAAAACAGAGCAACGTGGCTACACCATCGTCCCTCTGAACCTGCATTATTCGCGCGGCAGAGTCAAATGCGAAATAGGACTGGCCAAGGGAAAAAAACAATTTGATAAGCGCCAAACTGAAAAAGATCGCGATTGGGTCCGTGAAAAAGCGCAAATCAGCCGAGGGAAATACAGTACCTGATTGCTCCTCATCGGCGCAATTCCCCCGTTTTGTGAAACCTTGACATAAAGCTTAAGCAATCAAAATTCCTCAGGCTTTATGCTACAGATGGATT
>RFMZ01000034.1 GCA_009927445.1 Betaproteobacteria bacterium | reverse complement strand
CTAACTGATAGCTGGGGCTTATAAAAAGTAAGTCAAAAAATAGTTCATGTTGGATTGTGGGCAATTTGTTGGCAATTCGCCATTCTTTGCTATGAGGAATTAATAATTTCATCAAATTTCTTTACAAAACCCTTGCATCAAATAGATACGTATGGAATTGACTCCACTTATGCAAATCCTAGCAATGCTCTTTAATCCAAATCATCAGCACAACAAAACATTCCAAGCAGTCTTTTCCTAACCGTTGTGCTGATTTTTAAAGGAGAATCACATGTCTAATTATTTAGATAACTTATCGCCAGAACTAGCTGTAAAGACTTTGGCAAATTTAGAAGCACGTGGCATTAAAACTAACATCATTATTGAAGAGGACCTCAATCTTGTCAAGTTAGAGGGAGCGGAAGACGAGTTTGATCTTTCCGCCTGCATGGCAAAGTTGTCCGTCAACAAGGTGAATCCCAAGCCTTTTACGCCGGGCAATATGCATGGAACTGCGGCTCTCTGGGGTGAAATTAACCAGTTGACCGAATTGGGTGCCAAGTATGAACAAGAATTTATTGTTCGAGGTCATCAGGCTCTGTACGAGCTATTGGCATCAATTTACAGCTTGGCTTTACGGATTGAAGCTGATCAAAACGCAGCAAGTATCAAAGAGGATATCCGAACGCAGTTAAAGGAGACCTTGGATATCAAGGTACAGGCAAAAGCCAATGCCATGCAGATGCTGGTGAAGTTTATTATCCGCACAGACAAAATGTCTGCGTCACGATACGCCAAGGTTTTAGATGTGGCCTATCAGGATAGCGTTACTCCTGCAGATTTCCCAGCATATGTAGCACGCCGGGGCGGTATTGCTAACATTCAGGATACCGAGGCCAAGCAAGTGGCCAAAAAGGAAGGGGGTAATCTGGACAAAGAGCGTTTGGGCTTAATTCGGAAGTATTTCGAAAATGAACGATTCTTGTCTGAGATTACTTTTACCTACTCAGGCGATACCATCATGTTTAATGCCGAGAAAGACACCTCTGCCGAACAGTCCTCATTTGCAATTTTTATTGCGGACTATGAAGGCAATAGTCAATACCGGGTGATTTCTGCTAACGACTTCGGTAAAACCTTTGAAGACACAATCCTTCGTTTTATCGGTAAGTCTTTTCCCGAAGACATAGCTGTTCTTGAGCGTGGCATTCGTAAGCAGATGCAAAAAATTGCTCGTAATGAGCTTTTAGCACCGGAACTGCGTACGAACTTCAAACGACTTGCAAATGAGCCGATGAAGTTTCAAGCATCTGTTGTGATTGATCAAGAAGTTCATTCGAAAGAGGGAGGCAACTAGCTAAGAGGCAACCTCCCTAGTAGAGCATCACTAGGGAGGCCATGACTTAGGTTGAATCACTATGACTATCTACTATGTCTGCTATAAAACACATCTATTTACTGACACGATTGAGCCTGATAGTAATGAAGCTTTGGCTCTTGAGGTTTATAACTTAAACCATATCCTAGGACATTATCGACCTCAGGATACGATTACTGCTTGCTCTAAGCATGCACATGTCACTCAGTATATGGACTTTAAAAAAACCATTCTTGCAAGTATTGAGCTAAATGATCAATCGCTAGAATTTTGGAAGGTCATGATTGTTCCTTTACTAGTTGCTATTTCCAAAATGGAGATTGCAGAACTTTTGGTTGAAATTGATCAACTAGTCACCAAATGTACTGAGCCAGTTCGAACCATTACCCAGCAAAACCAACACTTGGCTGAGCTGAAAACGACTGCTAATCCCTATATGGATCAGGCAGCAAGACAATTTGTGGATGACCTAAAAAGGGAATTAATCCATAAAACGCTGGCTATTTTTAAGTTTAAGTCTACCTAGTGGGCTAGATACTGTTTAACACTATTAGCCAATCAAGCGACTAAATGCCAAGTTCTTTTCTAAATCCACCATGGCTGCCTGTGCAGCCATTTTGTTGCGTACTGTTTTAATATCAATCTTAAAGTTCAGCCCAGCTGTCATGATTTCAACTGAAACCTTGCCAGCTAGGGTATGGAATTGATGCAAAACCCGATATCTCGGGAGGATTTCTAACCGGTTGTAACTTAATGTTACTTTTGTCTGGGACATTTCTTGTAATATTTCCGGCAATTCCCATACAGCTTTGGCTTCTTGTTGAAAATCTTTCAGGGCAGTATCCACCACTTGTTTGGCTTTAGATATTCCAACCTTTTTCAAGATAGGGACTTCATCACTCAAGTCTTCGCCCAGGTCAAGTCGCCGAGCAACTGAAGTGTAATAACGCTTGGCAATCAAGGACTGACGAACAGTTTCCAGGGCGGCATCA
>RFMZ01000037.1 GCA_009927445.1 Betaproteobacteria bacterium | reverse complement strand
GTATATTGCTCGAAGTAGCTGGTGATTAAGGTAGACATAATTTTGGTCAGAAGGCTAGGATTTCGGTAAAGAATTCATGGCAAATCATCCGTTTTGTTGTTGTGCTTGCTGGAGGCGCTGCTCAAAATCTTTGGTTAATGCTCGACTTTGAACAATTAAGGGTAGGGTGAGTCCAGTACTGAGTTCAATTAAACTCAAAATATTATTATTGGCCATTTGCGCTTGCATAATAGCTCTAATCTGCGCCGCTTCACCGCCAGCTTGACCATCCACAACGCCTGCAAATTGCTTGGCTTTCATGAGTGGAGTTAAATGACTGTAATGATCCGTGATCATTTTGACCGAAGTACCCATTTGTTCTGCTAAATCATGGATTGGGATACCTTCCAATAATCTTTGAGTAGCGTAGTAGTGGCGCAGACTATATAAACTGCGCTCTTTATTAGTCACTGGACAATTTAATAGCTTGGATTCTTCCAACATATTGCGAAAAGGCTTGTTCAGGTTATCTGGCACAGTACCATCAGATAGCCGAAACACACGCTTGGCAATTCTTTTTTTGAGGATTTCTTCTAGCGGCCGATCAGCCAGATCTGGGCTTAGTTGTCGCAATTTTTCAAGTAATAACCAACAACTATTATGAGCCACGAAGTTTCTAGGGCCACGCTTGCCTTTTTGCAAACGAAAATGCAAGACTGGTTGCCCGTCTCGAATCTCCACATCAATATGCCGCCATTCTAAAAACTCTGCTTCTGTTCCTGGTCTCATGCCAGTTGCTGCCATAAAGGGTACATAGATTGAAAGTAGTTCACGAATCAAGCGAGTACGTTGGGTACGACCACTTTCAATAAATTTCGGGCTAAAGCGCATGAGTATTTCTAGCTCTTCTTGGCTAAATTCAGCGCGACGCTCACCTTCAGTTCCTGTGTTTTTAGCAGAAGGGCGTTGATGTTCGGTCATGAAGCCGCGCTCAATGGCTTCATCCAGCACAAGATTAAACGCGGCATTGTGATTGTTTTGAGCACTACCGGATAATTCACGTCCGACTAGATTCTTACGCCATTCATGGAATTCTGAAATAACAGCAGGAACTAGACAATCAATGTTGTAAGTTCCATAAAAGGGAATGAGATATAAACGGATTGCAGAGATGTAATCCTTGGCACTGGGCTTGGCAGTTCCAGCAGCAACTTCGGTTAATAAGTCATTTAAAACGATTTCAGCAATTGGCTTGAATTTCTTACTCACAACTGGTCGGCCTTCTTCATGGTCGAAAGTGGCTTTCATCCACATGCGTTCAGCAATGCGCTTTGCTTCCTTTAATTCAGCAGTATCAGTAGAGCGCCTAAACCACTTTTTAAGACCATCTATCTTGTAATGGACTTGCCACTTTTTACTGTCGTCACGAAGCACAAGCCTTAACTGTTCAGGCTTTAAAACAACGCTAGCATCAGATGGTATACGCATAACAGCAGTATATTGTGATTTCAGCTAACTGTCTAGTCCGGCAGATTACCTAATCGTGTAATAACCGTGTAATTAAGAAGTTAAACAAAAAGCAAGCTGTAAGTGCTTGCTTTATATGGATTTT
>RFMZ01000126.1 GCA_009927445.1 Betaproteobacteria bacterium | reverse complement strand
TGAGTTATTGGCTATTTTAGAATCTCTTGCGTGCTTTGTGATTCAAAATATAGTATTTTCTTCATTTTTGGTAGTTTTTTAACAAGTAGTTCAATCTTTAATGCACTTGATCGATTCGTTTGTGCAAGATAGGCAAGCAATTCAACTGGTCTTCTGCCTTGCGTATATTTAGCGCCCAAGCCTGCATTATGCGTTGCTAGTCGATGATTTAGATCATTCGTAATCCCCGTGTAAAGGGTGCCGTCTTGGCAGCGAAGCAAATAGACAAACCACGTTTTTGTTTGATGCGAATCAATATTCATCCTTCTATTTTAAGTCTGCTCTTGAAATTTCAAAATATGGGCGTATGTTAGTAGTATATAAACCAACAAATCTCGATTACGGAGTTTGATATGCGAATTGAAAAATTGACGACCAAGTTTCAAGAAGCCCTTGCGCAAGCTCAGAGTTTAGCCGTCCAAGCTGATAACCAGTTTATAGAGCCCGAGCATGTCTTACAGGCTTTTTTACAAGATCAGGATAGCGGTATTCGAAGTCTTTTAACCCGCTCGGCGGTTAACTTGGGAGCTTTGGGTACAGCGGTAGATACCCTTGCTAAAAAAATTCCACAAGTGGTAGCACACGGAGATGTGCAGGTTGGTAGGAATTTACTAAGCTGGTTAAATCTTGCGGAAAAAGAAGCCAGTAAGAAAGGTGATGAATTTATTGCCGTGGAATTATTTTTTTTAGTATTAGCGGATGATCAGAGTGAGCTTGGTAAGGCGGCTAAGTTAGCTGGCTTGAATCGTAAAAATTTAGAGCAGAGTATTGCTCAAGTTCGAGGTGGTCAAACTGTGCAAAGCAATGACGCTGAGTCTCAAAGAGAAGCCTTAAAAAAATATACCATTGATTTAACCGAGCGGGCTCGATTGGGCAAGCTTGATCCGGTGATCGGACGGGACGATGAGATTCGTCGTGCGATACAAATTTTAATGCGACGGACCAAAAATAACCCAGTTTTAATTGGGGAGCCTGGGGTCGGGAAGACGGCCATCGTAGAAGGATTAGCGCAGCGGATCATCAATGGTGAGGTGCCGGAATCATTAAAAAATAAACGTGTTTTAGTTTTAGATATGGCTTTGTTATTAGCTGGGGCAAAGTTTCGTGGGGAGTTTGAGGAACGTTTAAAAGCTGTCTTATCGGATATTGCCAAGGATGAGGGGCAAACAATTGTGTTTATCGATGAGATTCATACGATGGTTGGTGCTGGTAAGGCTGAAGGGTCGATGGACGCCGGTAATATGCTCAAGCCTGCCTTAGCCAGGGGAGAGTTACATTGTATTGGAGCGACTACTTTAGACGAATATCGAAAGTATATTGAAAAGGATGCTGCACTTGAGCGGCGTTTTCAAAAAGTATTAGTCGATGAGCCTAGTGTAGAAGCGACCATTGCCATTTTACGAGGCTTACAAGAACGTTATGAATTACACCATGGTGTTGAGATTACGGATCCTGCCATTGTGGCTGCAGCGGAACTGTCGCACCGGTATATTACAGATCGATTTTTACCAGATAAGGCAATTGATTTAATTGATGAAGCCGCAGCGCGCATCAAGATGGAGATTGATTCTAAGCCTGAGGTAATGGATAAATTAGAGCGCCGGATGATTCAATTAAAAATTGAGCGTGAAGCGGTAAAAAAAGAAAAAGATGAATCCTCGATTAAGCGTTATGCATTGATTGAAGAGGAGATTGAAAAATTAGGTAAAGAGTACGCTGATTTAGAAGAAATATGGAAAGCTGAAAAGGGTGCTGCACAAGGCACTGCGCACATTAAGGAAGAAATTGATCGCGTTCGGGCTGAGATGGTGAAGTGGCAGCGTGAAGGGAAGTTAGATAAGGTGGCCGAATTGCAGTATGGCCAATTACCTGAGTTGGAGAATCAATTAAAGACGGCAGCTAAAGCAGAGAAGACAGGTAAATTGCCCGTCAAGAATCAATTATTAAGAACACATGTAGGTGCTGAGGAAATTGCTGAGGTAGTTTCTAGAGCAACGGGTATTCCGGTAGCAAAGATGATGCAAGGTGAGAGAGATAAATTACTCATCATGGAAAAGTATTTACATGAGCGGGTAGTTGGACAAGATGATGCTATTTTGGCAGTTTCTAATGCGATTCGTCGCTCACGCGCTGGGCTATCCGATGAGGGGCGTCCGTATGGATCCTTTTTATTTTTAGGACCAACTGGGGTCGGTAAGACTGAGCTATGTAAGGCCTTAGCCGGCTTTTTATTTGATAGTGATGAGCACATGATTCGGATTGACATGAGCGAGTTTATGGAAAAACACAGTGTTTCGCGTTTAATTGGCGCACCTCCGGGATATGTTGGTTATGAAGAGGGTGGATATCTAACCGAGTTGGTTCGAAGAAAGCCGTATAGTGTGATTCTTTTAGATGAGGTAGAAAAAGCGCACCCAGATGTATTTAATGTGTTGTTACAGGTTTTGGATGATGGTCGCATGACAGATGGTCAGGGCCGCACTGTAGACTTTAAAAATACGGTGATTGTCATGACGAGTAATTTAGCTGCTAGCATAATTCAGGCGATGGTGGGTAAGCCACAAGAAGACATTAAAGCCGCTGTTTGGTCAGAAGTGAAGGATCATTTTCGCCCAGAGTTTTTAAACCGTATTGATGAAGTTGTTGTCTTTCATGCGCTCAGTCAATTAGAGATTAGTGCAATTGCGAAGATTCAGTTACAGCGCCTGAGTATGCGTTTAGCGAAGATGGATATGCAATTAGAGGTAAGTGACAGGGCTATTATTAAGCTTGCAGAAGCCGGATTTGATCCAATTTTTGGTGCCAGGCCACTCAAACGAGCGATTCAGCAGGCGATTGAAAACCCCATTTCACGTTTAATTTTAGAGGGCAAGTTTGGTCCTAATGATGTCATTCCTGTTGATGTTGACGGCAATGAGTTTATTTTTACGCGTCAAGTGCATTAGCATTTGACGCGTAGGTCATATGCGATCAAATGGTAGCCTGATTCTTTTATGCTCTGGGTAATTCTTTGACATAAAACGGGACTAGTGCATCAATTTCTTCAACGGATTGTTTATTGACATCCCACTTAAAAAAACTAAGGACTATTTTATTGGCTGTGAAATCAACTAAAGTAAAGCCATGCTGTTCAATCGGCTTGACTTCTTCGGTGAAATCAAGAACCTGGGATGGTAGTGCTGGTGTTTTTCGCCAGCCGCTTGATGGCCATCCTGCTGGGCGAGTTCCACCAGTTCCTGATAAGGCCACATTGACTGGATTTTTACTCAAATCATAATTACTTGTCCTT
>RFMZ01000038.1 GCA_009927445.1 Betaproteobacteria bacterium | reverse complement strand
GTGAGCTTTTTGATAGCACTGATGCCTGTCTCTGGGTTTTCGGTTTCGTCGGCAGCGACGAACTCAAATTTGCGTCCAAGCACGCCGCCTTTTTTGTTGATGTCGTCGACTGCCATCTTGATGGCTGTTAGCGTGTCGCGACCTACTTGCAATTGGACAGAAGTAGGCACACCTATACGAATTGGTTTGGTGTTGGCCGCCTGTGCCAAAACTTGTGGGCTGATTAAGCCCAAGAATGCACCAACCAAAGCGCTAGCAGTGGCAAGCCGGCGCAACGAGCGGAAGTTTGTGGAATACAACATCGAATGAGCTCCTAAAAACACGACATGTGAAATGCACATGTACCTTTGAGACGACACTTATAAGGCGTACCGCATGGGAACATGGACAAGCCCGATGAGACAAGACCATTTTAAGACAAATGGGTTGGGGCGTGTAGGGGCTTAACCCTAGTGCTTGGTAGTTGTACCAACTTCTTCTTGTCGTGTGCGAGACTGACTTTATGGTTAGAAGAGAAATAAGCCACCACCTGTAATCAGTGCACGCGGCTTGCGAAATCGCCTGCATAGACCTCTAAACCCAAGCTCACCACGGTGGCAACGTCTGCGCCTACTTCTTGTTTGAACTCGGCCTCGGTTTGCGCGACGGCTTGCTCAAAGCCTCTGAGCCATGCGAGGCCTGTTGCCGTGAAGACGATGCGACGTGCACGCGCGTCTTGTGGGTCGGGGGTGCGCTCAACCAGGCCCCAGGCTTCGCATTGGGTGACAAGATCGCCCATGGCTTGCTTCGTCATACCAGCGCTGGCAGCGAGATCGTTTAAGCGTGAGCCCTCTAGGCTGACGTGTCGGGTGATATGTATGTGGGCGGCACTGACTTGGCGCGGGCGGCTAGGTTGGAGAGGGCTAGGGGGACGTCTACGTTGTGGGCCATGAGATAGAGGACGCGTTCATCGAACTTGCGCATGGCGGCGCCTAGTAGGCGGCCTAAGTGGGATTGGCGCCAGTCTTGGTGTGGGGTTGGTTTTTTGGACATGTGTTTGGTGCTTGGGCGGTGTTCGTGCG
>RFMZ01000251.1 GCA_009927445.1 Betaproteobacteria bacterium | reverse complement strand
GGAATAGTAAATACTTACTTAGTATTGCCGTCAATCAAGGCTATCCATGCCTAGGACTTTATTCTGTCCAAAGACTCATATCTTAATTTGTTTTATTACCAAGTAACTTTTGCCACCGGATAATCTCTTCCTGTAAAAAATTTGAAAACTCCGAAGAACTCGATAAGATCAATTCTGCATCAATTGTCCCAATTTTTTTACTAACCTCAGGATTATTCATACTCAAGCGTAAGGCCTGATTCAGTTGCTCAACGATTTCTTTCGGGGTACCCGCCGGAGCTAATAAGCCCCACCAAACTGAGGCATTAAAACCCTTCAAACCTTGCTCGGCAACTGTCCTTACCTGTGGATATAAATCAAATCTCTTCGGCCCAGAAGATGCTAATAACCTAACGCGTTTATTTTCTAAAAAAGGTTTGATTTGCGAAGTGCCAGTAAAAGTTAAATCCACATGCCCAGCAGCAACGTCAGTCATAGCCAAGCCAGCCCCTCGATAAGCAATATGCGTGATTGGCGAAGATAAAGCATCTTCTAACATAATGGCAGCTAAATGAGCAGCTGAGCCATCACCGGAATTCGCAATAGTTAATTTGCCGGGATTCTTCTTGGCATAGTTTGCTAATTCTTCGATGGAACTTATTTCTAGACTATTTCGAATCGCTAACCCAAATGGATAAGATAATGCTAATGAATAGGTGCGAAATCGCCTGGTGTTTTATAAGGTAAATTTTTAATGAGGCTTGGATTTGTAGCAAGGCTTGTGCTTACAAATAGCAATGTATAACCATCCGGTGTGGCTTTGGCAACTAACTCTGTCCCAACTACCGTGTTACCACCGCCACGATTTTCGATAATAACGGCTTGCTTTAAAATCTCTGAAAATTTATTGGCCCAGGTCCTGACTAAAAAATCACCACCCCCACCCGCGGCAAATGGCACAACGATTTTGATTGGACGACTTGGAAAATTATCAGCAGCAAAAGCCCCGTTAGAGCAAAATCCCAACAGCAACAACAGGACAATACACCTATACATGAAGCGGTCAAGCTGATAATAATTGGTCATTAATAAATACTGCTCGCATTACTTAATCCAAGTTCTTGTAGCAGCATCACTATTGGTTGTAAAGAATCCTTTATTGACGTTATGTGCTCTCAAGACTCCGACTAGTAGGGCCAGGTTTTCTTTAGTTCCAGGAATTTTGGATATGCTGTTAACCATTCCCTTGACTTCTGGATCCTTGATCAGTACATTCTCATCTCGAATGAACTTCACTAAATTGTTAACGACTAAATCTCCTAAATTTTTGTGTCGCATCATTAAAGATTGAAATACAGAAGTTGGGAGAAATAAAAGTTTGACGTCTTTTTCAACAATAACCGAAGCTGATCTTGGTAATTGATCAATCAAACCAAACTCACCAACATAGTCTCCTGGATAAATTGTACGAATATCCTCATAGGAATTTGTTTGTACGTTGTTAATACTAACGATGCAAGAACCTGTCGAAATGATAAATAAACCATTGGGCTGATCGCCCTCATAAAATAAATATTGCCCTCGTTTGCCAGTAACGGTCCTTAGCTGACCCATTACCTCCAACATTTCTACGCCGCCAAGTCCTGTAAAAAATGAAATTTCGTTGATACTAACTTCCTTAGGCTTTGGCTCCTCCTTCGGAACCACCTTCGGTGCCGGCGCCGCTATGCCGCTTTTAGGGGCTGCCGCAGGTAGACTTTTGATTTTTTGCTCAAGGCTAGCAAGAGCTTTTTTAGATGTTTCACTACCTTTAGCGATCGCCATCTTGAGCAACTGCCTTGCTTTCTCATAATCAACAATTCCAGCTCGACCAGTCTCATAATAGTCTGCTAAACAAATGATAGATTTCAAATTACCTAATTTGGCGCCTTTATTAAAGTTTAATAAGGCATTCACTGGATTAATCTCAGTTCCAGAGCCGCAATCTTGGCATTCACCAACCAAATAGAGGGCCTCTGGATGGTTTTTTTTCGCAGCCATCACATAGTAGCCATAGGCTTTTTGTGGGTCTCGCGGTACGCCACTCCCCGACATGTATAACATTCCCAAATTAACTTGAGCCTCAACATCGCCATCATGCGCCTTGGTAGTCAAGCGGTCTACTTTATTAAACTCCATCATTGATTCATTCTCCAGTTAAAAGACTCTGCCCTAACAAATTAAACAAGATAAGCCCGGCTCAACCTAAGATGTTTTAACATATAGAAATGCTTTATTTACCTACAGCAATTTAAAAGATTATTCCATATCTTGCTCATTATTAGGATAATTCTGTTGTTCACACACCATATCGCAAAAAAGGCGTCCACCAACTAAATTCATACGTGGTGGAGATTTTTACCAGTTATCTACACTCGGATGGTAATAAATTGATTGCTAAGGTGGAGCCGTTCCCCTTACAAGACCAGTTACCATTCCAAGGCTCTTTGAGGGATGGATTAGCGAGATCAATCCCTTTCTCAACATGCGGATTATTGCTAGGATAAAAAACCAACAAATTACTCCCATCAGCAGCAACTGCAGTTGTGAACTCAATCAAAATTGCACCGGTATCTTCAATCGTTATTGCTTTCACACTTTTACTTGCGGCAAATTTAAAAGCTCCCTGAGTTCCTAATGCCATTGAGCTAGGGCCATTAGCTGCATAAGCCTCTGAAACTGCCAACTTGGCGCTAGCAGCAATACTTAAACCTTCAGCTACCCGTCCACGTGCGATGTATTCCTGGTATTGTGGGACAGCGATCGCTGCCAAAATTGCAATAATTGCTACTACTACCATTAACTCAATCAATGTAAAGCCATTTTTGATCACACCCTGATGTGGCAACTGCTTTATCTTGAAATAACCCTGACAGTACAGCGCTTTTGATATATAAAACATGACTCCTCCTTATTCAATATTGAGGAAGTAGTGTGCTTGATCTTTCTATCAAATTAGGCTTTAGTAACCGTTGTATATTCAGTTTTTGTTGTAAGAGTTTGCTGATTAGGAATTAGTTATTTGAGTATTTTAGCAATTGCATTAGGGAACCTAGTAATCCAGTGTACGCTTTAAATTCTCAGCGCATCGCATAAACATAAGTAATCTTTCCATGCTTTGTTGCGCCAAAGGATTGCGTTGGCTGAATATTCGGTATCGGAAATTCATGGCTAACTAATAAAGTTTTGGGGCGCATTTCTTTTGAGGCTTTTTGCCATAAATCCAAGGTCACAGCGGGGGATAAGTAAGCAAAGACAATATCGAACTCCGCAAAGTCTAACTGATGATAATTTCCAAGGGTAAATTTTGCAGGTGAAGCCGCCACCCTCCCCCTCAAATAACTAATCAACCATGGCAATGGAGCAATCTCTATCCCATGAACAATACTTCCAGGTCTTAAATTGACAAATTTCATACAAAATCCACCTAGTCCACTACCAATATCAATCACTTTCAGTCTTTCTTGATTGGGTAAGAGTGTAGTAACTGACTCGCACACCCCTTTTTGAAGTGGATAGTAAGGAACCTGAGTCAGAAATACGCTCCAATACAACACGGCAAAAAGAATAAATCCCACTAAAAAAAAATTATTAGAAATGTTAAAGCTAATCGCTAGGCCAATCGCAACTGGAAAACTAAAATGAATGTACCTCCACCAATATGCCGTTTTTAGCCAAATAGCCATCAAACTTGCAAGACTACTCTGTGTAAACACTAAAATCCAAATTGGAATTATTGCTGATAAGCAGTATTGATAGGCAATGAATAAAAAAAACGTACAACAAAAGGCAGCGCACTGAATGAATAGTGCAATCAATGCCGGTGGAAGAGTTTTTTTCACCTGAGTGTTGTGTAAGAGTATAAAAAATGGGGCCTAAGCCCCACTTTACCAGTTATTTTAGCAACAGTTATTCTGACTTTGCATGTTTCTTTTTAAGTAGCGCACCTATTCCAACGACTAATAAGATGCCTAGAATTTGAAATGGAATATTCGGATGATCCATCAAACTATGAAGCGTATCTGTCACTGCCGGATCTGTCACAAACATCTCACCCGCAAGATAACCGAGTAACGCCGCACCTATAGTGATAATGATCGGATAGCGCTCCATCACTTTTAAAAGCAATGTGCTAGCAAAAATAATCAAGGGAATACTCATCGCCAAACCCAAAAGAATGAGAGGCATACGAAATTCTTCAGGAGCCTTTTCAGCAGCAGCAGCTACAGCAACCACATTATCTAAGCTCATCACTAAATCAGCTATTAAGATCGTTTTGATGGCTTGAAAAATACTGGAGGAACTTTCGATCGATTCGTCATCGTCACCCTCTGCCATCAACTGCACGCCAATATAAATTAATAAAATACCGCCAATAATTTTTAAATACGGCAAGCTAAGTAACTGCACAGCGACAATAGTTAATAAAATCCTCATAATGATGGCTGCCGCACTTCCCCAAAATATAGCTCTCTTTTGATGGTGTGGGGCAAGGTTTCGCGAGGCCATCGCAATCACAACTGCATTATCACCAGATAATAAAATATTGGTAAACATAATAAGTCCAAGAGCCGTCCATACACTGGGCGTGCTTAGTGCAGTCATTAAATCCATAAGTTTCCTTTAAGTAATTTTTGATTATAATTTTTATAAGCGTAGTTTAGCAAAACTACGCAAATTATATTCAATTATTTACATATTGGAAATAGAATTTCTTATTAAATTTATAAACTATTTAAGCAGCCCTTTGAGTAATTTAGCCATCTCCGAAGGGTTTTTAGTGACAGTAAATCCGCACTCTTCCATAACAGCGAGTTTCGCATCAGCCGTATCAGCTCCACCAGAAATTAAAGCGCCGGCATGACCCATTCTCTTTCCCGCTGGTGCAGTTACACCAGCAATAAATCCAACGATTGGCTTTTTCATAAATTGCTTACACCAACGCGCCGCATCGACCTCATCTGGACCACCAATTTCACCAATCATGATCACGGCATCTGTTTCAGGATCATCATTGAAAGCCTTCATAATATCAATATGCTTTAAGCCGTTAATCGGATCACCGCCAATACCAACAGCACTGGATTGGCCAAGTCCAATCTCGGTAAGCTGGGCCACCGCCTCATAAGTCAAAGTCCCAGAACGGCTCACCACACCAATGCGCCCTTTGCGATGGATATGACCAGGCATAATTCCAATCTTGATTTCATCAGGCGTAATCAATCCAGGACAGTTCGGTCCTAGTAATAAAGTCTTCTTACCACCTTTAGCTTCTTTTTCTTTCATTCGGTTACGAACTTCTAACAAATCCCGAACTGGAATACCTTCAGTGATACAAATCGCCAAATCCAAATCTGCCTCCACCGCCTCCCAGATTGCAGCAGCAGCGCCAGCAGGCGGCACGTATATCACTGAAACCGTTGCTCCTGTTTGCTGAGCAGCTTCTTTGACTGAGCCAAAAATTGGAATATCAAAGATATTCTCGCCAGCCTTCTTCGGGTTTACACCCGCCACAAAACATGCTTTGCCATTAGCGTACTCTTGACATTTCTCTGTATGGAATTGCCCAGTCTTGCCGGTTATTCCCTGCGTCATGACACGCGTATTTTTATTAATTAATATTGACATATTGATTCCTTAAATTTTGCTGAGGTTATTTCTGTTTTCAAGACCTTACTTCACTGAGGCAACTACTTTTTCAGCCGCCTCAGCCATCGTATTTGCACTAATGATCGGCAACCCAGATTCAGCCAACATCTTCTTGCCAATCTCCTCGTTAGTACCTTTCATCCGAACCACAAGTGGTACTGATAAATTGACCGCCTTACAAGCTGTAATCACGCCATCAGCAATCACGTCGCAACGCATAATGCCCCCAAAAATATTAACTAAAATTGCCTTTACCTTCACGTTTTTCAACATAATCTTAAATGCTTCCGTTACTTTTTCAGCTGTAGCACCACCGCCCACATCTAAAAAATTAGCCGGCTCACCGCCAAATAACTTAATCGTGTCCATCGTGGCCATGGCAAGCCCTGCACCATTGACTAAGCAGCCAATATTTCCATCGAGCGATATGTAGGCTAAATCGAATTTAGATGCTTCAATCTCAGCCGGATCCTCTTCTGCCTCGTCGCGGTATGCCACGATTTCAGGATGACGAAATAATGCATTAGCATCAAAGTTAAACTTGGCATCAAGCGCTTTAATATTGCCATTACCCTCTAAAATGAGTGGATTGATTTCTGCTAAGGAAGCATCAGTCGCCATGTAAGCTTTATATAAGTTCACTAAAACTTCTTTGGCTTTTAGTTGAGACTGGGCAGGTACTCCAATACCTTTTGCTAATAAATCAGTTTGCTCATCTGTCATACCGTGCAACGGATTTACAAAGATCTTAATAATTTTCTCCGGAGTATGGGCCGCAACTTCTTCGATATCCATTCCGCCCTCGCTCGACGCCATAACCACTACCGATTGCGTTGCACGGTCTGTCAGTAAGCCCACGTAATATTCTTTTTGAATATCGGCGCCGTCTTCGATTAAAAGCCTTCTGACCAATTGTCCTTCTGGACCAGTTTGATGGTTTTTAATTGCATTCCTAAAATATTAGTCGCGTAAGTTTTCACTTCCTCTAAACTTTTAGCAAGCTTCACGCCACCACCTTTACCACGCCCCCCCGCATGAATCTGTGCCTTTACAACCCAGACTGGACCACCGAGTTTTTCAGCAGCCGCAACTGCTTCTTCGACACTAAATGCTGGTATCCCATTGGGGACTGGTACATTAAATTGACGCAGGATTTCTTTACCTTGATATTCGTGGATTTTCATTGTTGATTCCTTTGATTAAACATAACTCGTGTGTTGATTGATATAAATGATCTTTTTACTGTGAACTATTCTGAGGGATTATCTTTAGTTCTAGCAGAGTGCTGATACCATGTCGGGTGATATTGCCGCACCACTTCCCACTCGGTGTTCAAGCTATGACAGCCATTAAATTGCGGCGGAATTATTTTTTCTGGATTTGTTTGTGGGTCATACTCCAAACTACTTGCGGGGATTTCATTGACAAACCCTTGAAATGCAACCGTCGGTAAAACATTCGTAAGCTCTGAGACGTGGGTGCACCCTTGAAGGCCACCTAAGCGCTCTTTAACTGCGGCTCTAAAGCCACGCTGGAGATTTAAACCAACTAGCTGTTGATAACTCGGCTCTATTTGCTCGCAATATCCTGGGTAAGGCACGCCTAAAAACTGCACCTGACAAGCAAGAATATCCATTTCCTCATTAATTGTGACGGATAAACGCATCTTGTGTATGGGCTCTCCTTGGCGACGAAGCATTACTGCAAGTTGAAAATCTGCCCCCTTCAAATCCGTCATTTCTGCCTCCAAATCCCATAGGCCATCATCTCGCTTGTATGATTTTGCATCAATCTGGCGATGGTGGACTAACCTTCGATTGGGTTTATTGGGAGTATTCGGGTCAAACATCCCTATAGTCTAGCATTTTAGGATGATGAACTTCTGCTTTTACCTTTGATGATGCGCATAATTAACTCATGACCAAAACCCCGTTGAGCCAAGAAACGCATTTGCCTAGCTTGTTCTTTTGGATCACTCGATATTTCACCAAATTTGTGCTCCCAAACAACATACGCTCTGCTCTCTTCAGAGTCTTGAAGCTGCTTTAGCTCTTGTACTATTGTCTCACTAGCAATTTGATGTTGTCCAAGCTCCTGCGCAATTCGCCTAGCACCATAGCGTGCAGCCTTACGTAATACTAGGTTTTCAGTAAACCGCTCATTCGAAAGTAAGTCCTTCTTCAGTAAGCGTTCAATCACCCCCTCTAGCTCATCTTCAGACTGAGCAAAAGGTAATAATTTTCTTCTTAATTCAAACCGGCTATGCTCTCGATAGGATAGATATCTTATTGCTCTGGCCAATAAACTAGTCGGAGAGCGCGTTTTTCTTTCACTCTCCGTTTTTAAGTCTTCAAGCTCCTGGTGGCTCGATTTCATCGTCCTGCGCTCCCGAGACAATTGAGTTTGAACCTTTTACACCTAACTTCGCACGGATTAAACCTTCAATTTCCTTGGATAGTTCAGGATTAGCCTTTAAAAAGTCACGGGCGTTATCTTTGCCCTGGCCAATTTTTTCTCCGTTATAGCTGTACCAGGCACCGGATTTGTCAACAATGTCGGCTTCCACTCCCATATCGATGATTTCACCTTCACGTGAAATACCAGCACCATACATGATGTCAAAGATGGCTTCTCGAAAAGGAGGCGATACCTTGTTTTTGACTACTTTAACTCTGGTTTCGTTACCCACATTTTCATCACCCTTCTTAATACTTCCAATCCGACGAATATCTAATCGCATCGTGGCATAAAACTTGAGTGCATTACCCCCTGTAGTTGTCTCTGGAGAACCAAACATGACGCCAATCTTCATCCGTATTTGATTAATGAAAATAATCATGGAGTTAGTTCGTTTAATGCTACCCGTTAACTTTCTTAACGCTTGACTCATTAAACGCGCTTGCAAACCAGGCAGAGAATCACCCATATCCCCCTCAATTTCCGCTTTTGGTACTAACGCTGCAACAGAATCGATCACGATCAAATCAATCGATCCTGAACGTACTAAAGCATCTGCAATTTCTAAAGCCTGCTCACCCGTATCTGGTTGTGAGATTAATAAATTATTCACATCTACCCCAAGCTTGGCTGCATACTGAACATCAAGCGCATGCTCTGCATCAATAAACGCGCAAGTTCCACCAATTTTTTGCATTTCTGCAACAGCGTGTAAAGTTAAAGTCGTTTTTCCGGAGGACTCAGGACCATAAATCTCAATGACCCGTCCCCTTGCCAAACCACCAACCCCAAGGGCGATGTCCAAACCAAGGGATCCGGTAGATACCACCTGGATATCTTGGGCAATTTCAGCATCGCCGAGTCGCATGATTGAGCCCTTACCAAACTGTTTTTCAATTTGCGCTAGGGCAGCAGTTAAGGCCTTTTGCTTATCTCCACTTAATCCAGAGAACTCTGAATTTGCCGAGTTATGGGTACTAGGGTTTTGATTTACCTTGGATTTTTTATCTTCCATTTTCTTTCCAATCATGTGCTCTTTTTCCAATTAAGTTAAACAAATATAGCCTATTTTTAGCACTGTATAGAATAACAGTACTAATTACAATCCTATTTTTACAAATTTCTACAAAATTCACCTTTTTACCTATTTATTGCAATACTAGGTATGAGCACTATAGCCCAGTACTTACCCATTTTTATTTGCGTGTTTTGTAAGAACTGTCTGATTTTAATGGGGATTCATCCTTGAAATTTGGATATTTAATGATTTTTGATGATTTAATACCAATGTCAGCAAAGAGGTGTTACTTCTACCAATTGAAATGTCATCAAATTTTGCTCTAATTTGACCAACCCTTTACGCCATATTGGGCACAAATGCTCCAATTTAAAGTCAAGACTAAAATATCATCTCCCTTAATTTTTCGCCAAAGAAACTGTGCTGCGCCAATTGATCAATCACCAAATACGCTCAGTTGTCGGAGATGGTAATGCACCTACTGAGTTCTTATTGCCTTCTGGCGATCCTGGACTTTTTGGACCCAATTCGATCGCCTGGAAAATTCACGGAGACTTCGTCTCCATGATGATCGGTGGGATTAGCTCTCTCATCCTGCAAGCCCTTCACCCTCTGGCATTAGCTGGCGTTTGGGATTACTCTTCATTTCGCGAGGACCTTAAAGGTCGCTTGGGGCGTACTGCACGTTTTATTGCAGTAACTACCTTTGGGAATACTCCCATGGCAAATCAAGCGATGGTAAAGGTCCGAAAAATTCATGAGGCAATTCGAGGAACCCACCCTGACGGGCGTACCTATTGGGCCAATGATCCACACTTGCTATATTGGGTGCACTTAACTGAAACGTCTAGCTTTCTGAATGCGCACCGCCTCTACCTCAATCGTGAAATTTCCCATATTGCAGCCGATCAATATTATCAAGAAATGTCGGTTATTGCGAATGGCCTAGGATGTATGATTACCAATGAGTTAGGACAAGATGTCCTGGCCAAGTCTTGCTCACAAGCGCAAAAGGATCTAAGCAGTTATTTCTGTGAACTAGAGTATTCTGATCGCGCCCAATTTGTCATCCAATTATTAGAAAACTATCCTCTTCAAGAAACAAATTCCCAGCTCAGTCGTTTAATTATTCAGGCAGGTTTTTATAACCTTCCAGACTGGGCCTATCCGATCATTCAGCGCCCCATACCCAGTCAAATTGAGCGAATATTTCTTAACCAATCAATCTATCTACTCGCAAAACCGATTCGTTGGGCACTCAACAACGGGGTGGCTGCTCATGCTCGGCGGCGGATGGGCTTATCCTAGGGCGTCAACTCGATAAGTATTTCGTGTCTACGCCAAGGTGGCAAGGTCCAAGGTGGATTATATCTAGCCAACTCAACTGGGCCATTAGGCAGATGCCCTTTTTTCATGATCCAATCTTGCAGTTGTTGAATATTATTTTGTATTTTCTCTTCTCCCAATAAGCCTGAAAACGTCATGGCAGCATATTTTTTTTCTGGAATCTCTCGAATTTTTACTAAACTATTTTTTGGTCTTGGCAAAGTATTAACGTTGTATTTACTCGGCATAACAAATGTAATACGCCACTGATTTGATTCATGCACACCCTCAATCAATACCGGAGCAGTCATCGCAATCTTTTGTGGCTCTTTTGGAGAGTCAACCGTCACAGGTACTGTCATGGCAATTTTCTCTGAGTCAGCACTACTTACTGCTTGATTTTCGCCAAAAATAAACGCCGCAATCAAACGAAAACCTTTATTAGATGCCTCGTCTCGCGAGCCCTCTACGACTACCTCAGCAATTAACTTGGGCTCATATTGGCGAACCTCATATGCCCCTTCTTTGTCAATTACACGATATTTAGGTTCTTCAATGGCCATCACATAGTTCATCGATATGAATAAAAAAATACCCAGTACAAATTTATTGATTACTTTCATCATATTACGTCGCCTCTAATAAATAGGTTATCGCTCTTAAATCCCTTATGATTTAAACATTGCAAAGATTACTAGAAAGATAACTGATGCTAATACCATTTCCAATGCTCATTTCCGCTCAAGAATTACTCAATACTCTGAATACTAATAATCATTTACTAAAAATTTTTGATTGTCGCTTTGACCTCAATCAACCCCATGCAGGTGAGCAAGCATTTTCGCAAGGCCATATTCCAAATGCTCATTATATTCATTTAGAAAAAGATTTGGCTGGACCCAAAAATCGACTCCTTGGCCGTCACCCTCTCCCAACACCCCCAGCTTGGCAAGCCACCTGTGAGAGTCTTTTAATCCAAAATGATACGCGCATCATTATTTATGACGACTTAGATAATTCCTTTTCGAGCCGCCTCTGGTGGATGTTACATGCGACAGGATATGACCGTGTCCAACTCCTAGATGGCGGCATGGCTGCCTGGTTAAAAATTCAAGGCCCGTTAGAATCAGGTCCATCACCCGTTCGCCGAGCTACTCAGGGCGAAGCTTTGCTAGGAACTCCTTTTAATGAACTCGTTCAAATTACACAAATTAAAGAAAATCTTTACTCCTCCAAGTGCACCATTCTTGATGCGCGCGCCAAGGAAAGATATCAAGGAGATATTGAGCCACTTGATCCAGTTGCAGGTCATATTCCTGGTGCGCTTAATCGTCCCTATAAACTTAATCTTACGCATACAGGTCACTTTAAAACTCAAGAAGTCTTACGAGATGAATTTCTAGCACTTGGAATCTCTCCTCATGAGTTAATCCATCAATGTGGCTCAGGAGTTACCGCGTGCCATAATTTATTTGCGATGGAATATGCCGGATTAAAAGGATCACAGTTATATGCAGGAAGTTGGAGTGAGTGGTGTCAGTATCCTGATAATCCGGTAGCGCTCGGACCCAAATAATTTAAACCAAAGTTAACCCAGTCCCCAAGATACAGCTAGGCAATATGCCAAGAATGAAGTCAGATATGCCAAGCCAAATAAATAAAACAACTGAACAAGTGGGATCATTAATCCTTCTGTTTCTCTTCGAACTACCGCCAAGGTAGACAAGCATTGTGGGGCAAATATAAACCCCATTAATAAAGATCAGGCTCTATGTCTAATTGACCACGTTGATTCAAGAAATCTCGATTTTGCTGGGCAATAGACAATTCTCTTCGACCAGGAATCACTTGAATTTGATCCCCCGCCCGTAAACTTCCACCCTCTAAAACCTTTAAATACCAACCTGATTTGGCAGATTGCAGCATCGCTTTAGCTGCTCCAGAATATTGCATTTTTAAATTCAATTTAAAACATGGCTCTCTAAATTGCGTTACTTGGCAAAGCACCTCACCGATTCTCCATTGATCGGCAACGAAAACAGTTTCCTCTGTTAAACCCTGTGTAGTCAAGTTTTCACCAACCAAACCAAATTGCAATGGGAAAAGAGTGCCATGTTGAACTTCTCTTTGAAGTATCTCGGCCCACAATGAATAATTTTCCTCAGGGTAGGCATAAATGGCTTTATCAACTCCACCATGAACGCGCCGATCAGCTTGCTCATCCTCTTTAAAGCCATACTGATCTATTTCTTGAGCAGCAGGGTTTTCCAAGGTACTTACAGCCAATTTATGAATCGCTGAGGAGACTAAAGCGCCCTGATTCCCTTTTGGGATGAATGTTCTAACCTTTGCTACTGAAATAGCTACAATTTTTGATTGCATGAAATACCTTCGCTAACACTTTTGAAATGCCTAAAAACACGGAATCCTGTATCGACATTTGCTAACTTTACAATTACCACTATCATAGTCAAGTTCTTAAAATGCTATTGCTTTTGCTGTTTCACGATTAAAGCCAACTCTCAATTTACCAATTTATGATTTTTCTTAAACAAGTTATTCTTCGTCGCGGCACTAAAATTTTACTTGATGGAGCATCCATCACGATTAACCCTGGGGAAAAAGTTGGGCTTGTTGGCCGAAATGGTGCTGGTAAATCCAGCCTCTTTGCACTATTAAACCGCAGCCTTCATGAAGATGGTGGCGAGTTTTCTATCCCAACACAATGGCGGATGTCTGAGGTTGCTCAAAATATGCCAGAGACTGAAGAATCAGCCACTAACTATGTCATTGCTGGAGATACCGCCTTATTGAAGGCACAAGAAGAAGTCGATGCAGCCCAAATGACTGATGATGGCGATCGAATAGCAAACGCTTACATGCATTTATCTGACTGTGGTGCATATGACGCCACATCTCGAGCACAAGCACTGATCCTTGGCCTAGGCTTTAAAATTAGCGAACTAGAGCAACCCGTTAATAGCTTCTCGGGCGGTTGGCGTATGCGTTTACAACTGGCGAGAGCACTTATGTGCCCATCAGAATTACTTTTATTAGATGAGCCAACGAACCACTTAGACTTAGATGCCCTAGTTTGGCTTGAAGCCTGGCTGAAAAAATACGAAGGTACGCTCATCGTGATTAGCCATGACAGAGAGTTTTTAGATGCCATTACGAATGTAACCATGCATATTGAGAACTCTAAATTAACTCGCTATAGCGGCAACTACACATCCTTTGAAGACTTGCGATCAGAACAAATGGCCTTACAACAAAGCGCCTTTAGCAAGCAACAAGATAAAATTGCCCATCTCCAAAAATTTATCGCTCGATTTAAAGCGAAAGCCAGCAAAGCTAAACAAGCACAAAGTCGCGTAAAAGCCCTCGACCGGATGGAAAAGGTTGCTCCATTGTTAGCCGAAGCTGACTTTACTTTTGAATTTAAAGAGCCGGCCAATCTCCCAAACCCCATGCTCTCCATGCAAAATGTCTGCTTTGGATATCCCGCTCTTTCAGAATCGGTCGACCAAGCACCTATTTATATTGTTAAAAATGTAAATAGATCGGTTTTAGCAGGGCAACGTCTTGGAATTTTAGGCGCAAATGGTCAGGGTAAGTCCACCTTTGTAAAGACTATTGCGCGCGTTTTAAAACCTCTTGAAGGAGAATTGACTGAAGGGCGCGGGCTGAGCATCGGCTACTTTGCTCAACAAGAACTCGATGTCTTAAATCCATCAGACAACCCTTTAGAGCATATGATTGGGCTTGTCAAAAAACTTACTAGCGAAAATCGTTTAAGTGGTCAAGCGACCAGAGAGCAGGATCTGAGAGGCTTTTTGGGTATGTTTAACTTTGGTGGCGATATGATTTTCCAGCGTGTTGGCAGTATGAGTGGCGGAGAAAAAGCTCGCCTAGTGTTGTGCATGATTGTCTGGCAAAGACCTAATCTACTGTTATTAGATGAGCCAACGAACCACCTCGATTTAGCCACCCGTGAGGCTTTAGCCATGGCTTTAAATGAATTCGAAGGTACTGTGATGCTAGTTAGTCACGACCGAGCACTTCTCAGGTCCGTTTGCGATGAATTCTGGATGGTCTCTAAAGGCGGTATCAAACCATTTGATGGAGATCTTGAGGACTACCAGCGCTATTTGTTAGAGGAGGCAAAATTGGCTAGAGAAAATGCCAAGCAACTTTCCTTAACCGGAATAATTCAAAATGAGATTTCAAACAAATCCTTGGCAAAGCCTGCGCAAGCAACTCCTAGTGATCAGAAGAAACTTGTGCGTCAATTAGAACAGTTAGAAGAAAAAATGGCCAAGCTCAAACAAAAAGAACATCAATTACAAGAACTGCTTGTATTACAAACGCATTTAGACGAAATTACCCAAACTAGTACCCTCATAGGCAATGCCACTAGCGAGCTAGCAAAGATTGAGGAGCAATGGTTAACGCTGAGTGAGCAATTAGAGCAACAAGTCTGATAAACCCTAATCTATTTCTAAAATGACGTGCCCGATCTTGTTGCCTGACTCGATCAATTCATGAGCCTGAACAACGTCCTTTAAAGGAAACTTTGCTGCTATGGCAAATTGACATTTTCTAGTATTTAACCAAGTATCAATATCACTTAAAATTTGAGCTCTTTCAGATGGCGTAATGGCATAAATCAAAGTAAATCTTAAGATAATATTTTTCGCCATCATCATTGGTACCGGTAGAGGCAATGCTGGTTGATCAACAACTGCATACATCACATTCACACCACCAGGCTTTAATATTTGAGCATTTGTAGTTAAGTTAGCACCAAAATCTACTTCAAGCACACGGTCCACCCCAACTTGCTCAGTCCAACTTAAAACGCGTTCCACGACATTTTCTGTACGGTAATTAATGATGCAATCAGCACCTGCGGCTTTCGCATGCTGCGCTTTTATATCGGAACTGACCGTCGTAACAACGGTTGCACCACCCCATTTAGCAAGCTGAATTGCATAATGCGCTACCACCCCAGCACCGCCACTAATCATGACAGTTTTTCCGTCAATAGGCCCATCAGAGAACAAACAACGATGCGCCGTCATGACAGGAATACCCAAACAAGCACCCTGAGCGTAGGATAAGTGATCTGGCAAAGAAGATGCCATCCAAGACTCAATCACCGTGTACTCAGAGGACGTTCCCTGCGGCCGCATAAAGGCGGCATTAAACACCCAAACTCTCTGGCCTAATTTAAAACGGTCTACTCCAGACCCAATTGCATCAACAATTCCGGCACCATCACTGCTTGGTATTTGCCAATTACCAGTCAAAGGACGGGACGTTCCAGAGCGCATCTTGATATCGGACGGATTGACTCCGGCACAAAATAACTTGACCCGAATTTGTCCCTCGTGAGGCTCTGGTTTTTCTACTTCTCGAACCTCAATAACATCTTTGGCCTTACCAAATTGATGATAGATAGCTGCTTGCATGATTTCCTTTGATTGACTCTTTGTTGGACACGATGAAATTTTAAACAATTTTTATCGATATTTGCCCTCATTTATAACATTACGCACTTGATTGAATCAAGGATCATCTGAAGTTAATAAAAAACCCGCTGGTAGCGGGTTTTTTATTAATCGAACAATCAAAATTATGTGGCTGTGGTATTGACCGTATCACCACGAAGTATCGGGTAACGCACATGATCGACTAACTCTTGAATATCTTTTCTAGGTGCTGGAGTAACCAGACTTACTAAGATAATCACTGCAAAACCAAGTGGCACCCCAAATACTCCAGCAGAAATCGGCAAAATTCCATACCAAAGCTCAATCGGAGAAGTTACTCCAAATACCCCACGCAACCAAACTTGGGTAGTCGCCATATAGTAAAAAGTAACGCCTAAACCAGCAATCATGCCCAGACAAGCCCCAGCCTTATTCGCCCGTTTCCAGAAAATACCTAGAACTAGGGCGGGGAAGAATGCCGCTGCCGCAAAGGAAAACGCAGCCGAGACTAAGAACAAAATATCTGCTGGTTTTTGAGCAGCTACGTAAGCAGCTGCTAATGCCACTACCAACAATAATACTTTTGAAATCAATACCCGCTTAGCTGCTGGTGCATTTGGGTTGATCATCTTGTAGTACAAATCGTGCGATAGCGCGTTGGCAATTGTCAACAGTAGTCCATCAGCTGTTGACAAAGCAGCTGCTAAACCGCCAGCCGCAACCATGCCTGAAATAACATATGGTAAGCCACCGATCTCTGGTGTTGCTAACACAATAATATCGCCACCAATCGTCATTTCTGCTAACTGGAAAATACCGTCCTTGTTAATATCAGAGACCGAGAGTAATGCCGGATCTACCTTAGCCCATTGACCAATCCAAGCTGGCAACTGATCAAAAGGGGTACCTACAAGAGTACTAAATATTTCGTATTTGACGAGAACCGCTAAGGCCGGTGCCGTGAAATATAACAAAAATATAAAGAACAAAGACCAGGTCACCGATTCACGCGCTTGCTTAACAGAGGGCGTGGTGTAATACCGCATTAAAATATGAGGCAATGCCGCAGTACCCACCATCAAACAGAAAATTAAGGCTAAGAAATTTAAGCGTGATGTCTCAAAGGCTTTCTTGGCCTTTTCGTCTCCTGCAGGATCTCCAGCAAACTGTGCCGCATGCCTTGGCATACCAGCTAGAGGTTTATCTCTAGCCTCTGCCGCAGCCTTGGCTTTAGTCCAGGCTGCTTTAGCCGCATCTGCATTCGCCGGAACCGCTGCTAAAACTTTTTCTGCAGCAGCAATTTCTGGTGCAGGGGCATTACTCGCCTTTAAATCAGCAACTGATTTTTCTGCCACAGCTTTATCATTTGCTAATGCAGCTGGAACATCTTTGAGTTTTTCACCCAAAACAACAGCGCGCTCTTTGAAAATTCCTCTCACCTCTAATTCCTTTGGATCTTTAATTAGCTCGACCTCTTTAGCTGATACTTTTTCTAATTGGTAACCATAAATTAATTGGGGAACTGGAAAATTAGTTTGCTTGACTGACAACCAAATAACTGGAACCAAATAAGCAATGATCAAGATGATGTACTGGGCGACTTGAGTCCAAGTCACTGCCCGCATACCACCTAAAAAAGAACAAACCAAAATACCACCAAGTCCTAAGAAAATTCCTAGTTCAAAAGGTACTCCAGCTAGTCGCGTAGTAATTAAGCCAACGCCATAAATTTGAGCAACGACATACGTAAATGAACAAAGAATGGCAGCAATAATTCCAAGTAAACGTGGTAAGTTACCGTCGTACCGCTCTCCAAGGAAGTCTGGAATGGTAAATTGACCAAACTTTCTAAGATATGGCGCCAAGAATAATGCAACTAGACAATAACCTCCAGTCCAACCCATGATAAATGCCAAGCCACTATAACCAGTAAGGTATAAGGTACCCGCCATACCAATAAAAGAAGCCGCCGACATCCAGTCTGCACCAGTCGCCATACCGTTGTAAAGAGCCGGCACTCTTCGACCCGCCACATAATATTCGGCAGCATCATTGGTACGACTCATTACTCCAATACCAGCATATAAAAGGACCGTAGCCCCTAAAAAGCAATAGCCAATCATGGCTCTGCCCATACCCATTTGCTCAAGTACAGCCAAAACAATCACAAAAAGTATGAAGCCTCCCGTGTACCACGTGTAAACTTTGTTTAATTGGCTTTTAAAGGCGGCATTCGTGCCCCCAGAAAATAGTCCGCCAGTTCCTTCAGGTGTCATTCCAGCCATGATTATTCCTCCTCCACTTCGGCACAATCGTACTCTTTATCCAGATTATTCATGTAATGAGCATAGTATGCGATTAATAAAACATAAACTACTAAAGAGCCTTGTGCGCCCATCCAAAAACTAAATGGCCAACCAAAAAAGGTAAAGGACAAATCTCGAGCCATAAAACTAACAACATAGGTAACAACAAACCAGATAAATAACAGTAGCCCTGTTATCCGCATGTTTTTTTGCCAATACTGCTTGTGCGAATCTGTTAATTGCATAACAGTTACTCCTTAAGTTAAAAAAACTATTGAATAATCCAAATACTAATTTGTTACTAATCCTGTTTCACGCTCTAATTGTTTTGCAAATTTCGGCTCAAAATCCTTTAAATGTCGAATAATTTTTAATGCCTCATCGGGCTTTTCTCGCTCGACATAAACTCTAGCTAATTGATACCATGCATAAGGACTCATTGGCTGTAATTTAGTATTTTGCTTAAGGGCCTTAATCGCCTCATCAAATCTTTTTTGCTGGATTAAGGCCAAGCCAAGGCCGTACCATGCTTGATCAAAATGCTCATCCATTTTGAGAGCAGCTAAAAAACTTACCTCCGCTTCTTGAACCATACCCTGCTCTTCTTGTAAAAACCCTAAGTTGTACCAAATCTGTGCAGGTACATTCGAATTTTTAACAATCGACTGGTAATCATCAATTGCTCCCTTTTTATCACCGGACTCCATCTTTAAAAAAGCTAAGCTCGACAAGGCATACATATCACCTGGAAAATCAATCAGCATTTGATGAAATTGTGCTGTCGCCATTTGACGCAAACCAAGGGCAATTAAACTAGTGGCCTTGAATTTATAAAAACCCCAAGAAATTTTTTGACCTATTTGCATGTCTGGATACCCACAGAAATACAATGCTCAATTTTTGCAAGCGTAACTGCAATATACAAGGAAGAAACTACGCAAAAAGCCACAAAAGGAATTTGGTGGTCAATAATTTGTTTTGGTGCAATGAGTCTAGCAAGCTTGACCCATGGTTTATTAAGAACCTGAAATAGCTGATAGAACATATTACCCTGCCTACCCTGACCAGTTAGAACATACAACAGTCCTTGCCCAAAAAGCGCCATACCACCTATATATAGAGTCAACTGCAGAATATTTAAAAGCTCAATCAAGATACTCAGCACCTTTAAAAAAATCAACTTTGTCTAGAAAGAATAAATCTCCCTAATAGGGTCTAAGTATCAATTGAATTGATGATGACGAGAATTAGTAATTTCCCTAAGATTAACGGGAATAATTTAATCATCTGATTAAATTATGGTGTTTTATGTAAGTATCCAAGGCACATTCATTGCGCATCACTTTAGAATAACCCCTCAATACTCCCACTCCCTTAAGAAGAGTTTACCGGAGTAATCAATTCAACTTGCAAGCTTTGACTCATCTTACTCCGGGTGCTTCGTGCCATGTAATCCACTGGCAGCGTCTTTGCAGGTAAAAAAAACACAATCCGAGTCAGGTAAGGCGCCAGCTTTATGTAATTTTTCCGCAGGAATATAAATAACAGCCCCTGGTCCTAAGATTTGTACTTGATCCTCGATGTGAAACTCTAACCGGCCCTCTAAAATATAAATCCACTGTTCGTTTGGGTGACTATGTAAATCTGCAAACTTTCCAGCAGGCGCTCTCATCACTGCAACCATCATTCGGTCACCCTCCACACATCCCCCAAAGACTGGAGAATAATCAGGCCCACCCATAATTTGATTTACTTGCTTCAAATCAAAGAAAAACTCTCCCTTACCAGCCCTCTTAGCACCTGGAGTTCTTGCTTGAGGCTCTATAGTTGGCTCTATATTAGTTTGATTATTCATCATCGGTCTCCTTTTTATTCCTACATAAAATTAGCTATTTAAAACAATCTTAATCGCCGAATAATTCTCGAAGTTGTTGACTAGACCCTTTACTTTTATTGCGATCTAGGGGGGTGCACTTACTATATTCTTCGGAAATATTATCCTCCCAGAACGACCTAGGGCTTGGATCTGTTGATAACTTCTGAAAGATCCATTCGGGAACATTTTTGTAAGCCAACACTGTTTTATTTTCAAAAACTACATCTAGTTGCTGACTAACGGGATCATAGTCAGCTTGACGAATACTGCCACTCAAGAATTTTTTTTGGTTCATCTGTGAATTACTTTCTTTGAATCACTCCTTAAAAATTTATTCGTTCAATGACTGATTGATCACGTTTTATAAGATGGATCCGCTCGGTCAAGCATCCGCAAAAGTGCACGCCATTCTCCTTTTTTTTCTTGATAACCAGGCCTCGCAAAACTATTGGCAACTTTTTGAGCAACTTCTTCTGTAGGAATAATCAATTTACCCCCTCCCGATAAAGCTGCAATTTGGATCTGACAGGCACGCTCCAAATAGTACATATAATCAAATGCTTCTCTTACGCTGGTTCCGCATGTCAATAATCCATGATTGTGTAATATTAAAGTCATCTTATGGCCAATATCCAACACTAAACGGGCGCGCTCCTCTAAATCTAAAGCAACTCCCTCGTAATCGTGATATCCAACGTTACCCGTAAGTCTCATCGCATGTTGCGAAATCGGCAAAAGACCATGCTCCTGAGCTGAAACCGCCACTCCTGCTGGAGTATGGGTATGCATGACGCATGCTACGTCATGTCTTGCCCCATGGATAGCACTATGAATAACAAAACCCGCTTCATTAAAACCGAGGCCCGTTGGATCATCAATGACTTGACCATCTAATGTGATTTTGACTAAGTTTGACGCTTTCACTTCATCCCACATTAAGCCAAAAGCGTTTAATAGAAAATGATTATCCTCACCGGGAACCCTTGCAGAAATATGGGTATAAATTAAATCAGTCATACGAAAATGAGCTGCAAATCGGTAACATGCAGCAAGCTGCACTCTCGCTTCCCACTCCTCTTGGCTAACTCTTTTTTGAACGGTTTGATCTTGAAATATCATTTCAATCCTAGAAGTTTTTACTAAAGATATTTCTATCATACCTCTTGTGGAAATATCCCCGTAAGCTAACTCTCAAAAACTGTGTGGTAAGCGTGCGCTAGAACTCATAGCAAAAATCGATTAAACCCAAGGCTGTTTAATGGTAAGAAAAATGGGGGCCCCCACAATAGACAGCAATATTCATATAGTCTATAATTTAAAGTTCGGCGAATTAGCTCAGCTGGTTAGAGCGACGGAATCATAATCCGCAGGTCCGGGGTTCAAATCCCTGATTCGCCACCAAAATCAATGACTTACAGGATTGTAAGTTGACAAAGTGCCTAAGTATAGAGTTACGTTCTTTTCTGCAGATTTAAATAAAAACCCACAAGACAAAAATTGTGGGTTTTCTCATTTGTAGACTTCTTAAAACCTCGATTCTCAGTCATTCGTACTTCGAATCTAAAGATGTCCGAAAACAAACCCATGAAGCGATATCGTCTGAATGAGTTTCGGTTTTAGCAAAGTATCGATGAAGTGATATATTGTTCTAAGTACGAAAAATATTAATTATGCAAGGGTACATCGTAATCTGACCTAATGGAAAAATTTATCTCATGACTGATACTGTAAATATCCGACTTAAACTTGAATCAATCAAAATGGATCAAGGATACTTCCAAGATGGTACTTGGATTAACAAATCTGAAATGAACTATGTTGGAGAAATTACCCAGATTAATGAGGGGCTAGCTGAACATGGTATTGATCTGACTGGCGAACTTGGCAATATGTTCTACTTTTCAATCGACTTTGAAGAAGATCCGATTTACGCAATTCCCAAGGATTGTGAAGCTCAAAGCATCGGTTGGTTAGAGTTGAATCACCGCCCCCATACCTCTGCTAATCATATGCGTGTGAAGTTAAGCAAAAAAGAATTTTCCGATTTTTTAATGCTAAAAAATCATCCCATTCATATCGAACCGAATTTTAATAAAAGAAAAGATAAAAAAATTATTACTGAGAAAAATGAGAAAAAGGTTTTATTCCATATTTCTAGAATTACCTTAACTCCTTCAATCAATAACAACTAAACGGCCTATTCTGGTTGCACTCCTACGGACTTTAATAATTTACCCATAGCCGCAGACTGAACGCGAACTTGCTCAAATACCTTTGCTGGGGAACTGTGTTGTGTAGTCATTCCAAGCCTTGTATATACTTCCAACACATCAGGTAATGTCATCGCTTTACCTAACTCACTATTAATTCTTGTAACCACTAAAGGTAGGGTACCTTTAGGCGCTATCATTGCCCACCATGTCGCATTTTCAAAACCAGGTAAGCCAAGCTCTGTCATTGTGGGTATATCTGGAAGAATTTCCAAACGCTTTGGCGCTGCCACTGCCAATGGCCTTAACTTGCCACCTTTAATTTGCGGAATAGCTGGCACCATATCTGAAAACATCATCTGAATTTGGCCAGCAAGTAAATCATTGACGGCTTGCACATTTCCTTTGTAGGGAATATGGGTAATTTCAACGCTGACTGCGTTCTTATACATCTCTCCAAATATACGTGAAGCAGCGCCCTGCCCACTCGATCCAAAATTAATCTGACCAGGCTTTGCTTTAGCATAGGCGGTCAGCTCAGCAAGACTGTAAATAGGCAGCCCAGGATGCACAACTACGACCAAGCCAGCAGATGCAACCATTGAAATTGGCACAAAATCATTAAAAACATCATAGCCCAATCTTTTGTACATATGCGGATTAATGACGAGAACACTACTACTCGTTAGTAAGAGTGTATAACCATCTCCAGGTAAGTTTGCCGCATATTCATGGCCTAAGTTACCCGTTGCTCCAGGACGATTCTCAACCGTTACTGTTTGCCCTAATCCATCACTGAGTTTTTGCGCTAAAAGACGCGCTAAAACATCGCTTGCACCACCAGCAGGAAATGAAGCTACAAGCTTAATTGGCCTATTCGGCCATGGCGTTTGTGCCATTGATTGGCCAGCAAACAATACAAGTAACAAAAAAGTTAAGGTCCACAATCTATGGTTTTTATTCAATAATTTCATCAACTCTCCATGCTCTAAGTCTATTCGATTAAACTTTAATTATTTCTTTAAATGTAGATTTTATCCCTAGAGTTTAATAGATCATATTATTCTGTCCTATTACTTATTAAACCTTTACAGCATCACCTCATCATTGGAAACATTTTGAAATACTTTCTTACAATTTTCTTTTTTCTATGCTACTCACCATTTATTCATGCCCAAGACTGGCAAAATAAACCAATGAAGTTAATAGTTCCTTTTCCAGCCGGTGGAGGCACCGATGCTGTTGCCCGTGCTCTCGCCAATAAATTAAGCTCCCAGATCAATCAGTCGATTATTGTCGAGAATAAGTCAGGGGCAAATGGCGTAATTGGGGCAGATTTTGTAGCTAGGTCTGCGCCAGATGGATCCACGATATTACTAACAATTGCCTCGCACGCAATCGCACCAGCAGTCACTAAAAAGATTCCCTACAGTACGGATACTGATTTTGTAGCAGTATCCCTCGTCGCTAAATATCCTTACCTCTTTACCGTTCCAGCTAATTCTCCAGCCAATTCCTTTAAAGAATTTATCGAGTTAGCGAAAAAAAATCCGGGTAAGATCAGTTATGCTTCCTCAGGCACTGGTAGTGCGCCGCACCTCGGCATGGAGTTATTAACCGATACCGCAGGCTTGCAAATGATTCACGTTCCATATAAAGGCGCTGCACCTGCAAATAATGATCTGGTCAGTGGGCAAGTTCAGTCCATGTTAAATAATCTCCTAGCTGGAGCGGGGCTGGTGCGTGCAAAGAAATTGAAAATTTTAGCGATTACCAGTGGTGCTCGCTCGCCTGCCCTACCAGATATTCCCACCATTAAGGAGCTGGGCTACCCCAATTACGAAGTCGATGGTTGGTATGGCGTATTCTTGCCAGCTAAAACGCCTAATCAGGTCGTTCAACAGCTATCTATCGAAATTGCTAAAGCTCTTAAAGATCCCGATATTTTAAGTCGGCTCAGTAATGATGGTGCTATCCCTATTGGTAGCACCCCTAAAGAGTTCCATGATTTTTTTATTCTTGAAAAAAACCAATGGGCGCTACTTACAAAAAAGATAAAACTTGAGTTGGATTGACTCTTTATGCCCACTCTTGCCGTTAATTCTACGCATCATATTTTCTACCAAGAAGATGACTTCACAGATCCTTGGGAAAACAAACCTACCATCGTCTTACAACATGGCAATGGCCGTAATAGCGGATTCTGGTATCGCTGGATTCCTTTTCTATCAAGTCACTATCGCGTAATTCGTCCAGATATGAGGGGGGTTGGGCAATCGAGTAAGTTCCCGATTTCTCAAATTACTATTGAGGCATGCCTTGAAGATCTTGTAAAAATTATCACTACGACTTGTTCTGGCCCAGTCTATTTTTGTGGTGAATCTATGGGAGGAATTTTAGGTATTATTCTCGCAGCCGAATATCCTAAATTAATTCAATCACTGACCCTCATTGCAACCCCTGTATATATCAATGACTCGATGAAAGAAAAGTACGCGCTTGGATACTCTAGTCGCTTGGAGGCTATGAAATCAATGGGGATCAAAGAGTGGGTTCGTCAAACTAGTATCATGACTCGATTTCCACCTGAGACCGATCCACAATTAATTAATTGGTATGTTGATGAGTTTGCTAAGGGAAACCCAGAAACTTTAATTCGATACTCAGAACTGGTAAGTAATGCTCATGCACTCCAGTTTTTATCAAAAATATCTTGTCCAACCCTAGCTATCTTTCCACATCATGGGCAAATAACGGATGCTGATCAAGAAAGGCTTTTACAAGAGCATATTCCCAATATTCGTCTGTCTCATATCCCATCCGAATATCACATGATTCACCTAACTCATGTGGCAGAATGTGCCGAACTGGCTTTAGAACATTTCAATGCAACATAATCTAAAACTTTTTGAATCTGATTATTGCATCTTAAATTTTTTGAATAGTACAGCTTGCACCGGAAGGTCCTTTAAAGAAAGCGCCCTAGCGCCAATCAAGGCCTCATTAGAGAGCTCTACTTTAGCCACCCTCGGAAATAGGCCCATCGCCTTTAACCGGCCAATCGTTTGTGGATTTAATTCATCCGTTTGTTGATATTGTAAATAAGTCATTGTTAGTTCTGGATCAAATAAAGAGCTAAGTCCAATCGCTATCTCTTTAGCAAGCATCGCTTTTTCGTCCTGCTTAAATAATAGCTCTTTCTCACGCAGAGCGCCAATCGAAATAACCATTGCTTTCACGTCCGCCTTCATCTTCTCGGCATAACCCTCTACTGAACTATTCGCCGTTTGAAGGATGAGCTCAACCTCCAGAAAGTGCTCTCCCCCCTTTTTACCAGGTGAAGCTGGTAAATTGATAAAAATAGGATCAATTAGCTCAACATAAATGGCTTTTTTCTCTTCTTTTGCAGCAGGAAGAGCCTTACTTGCATCCTTCTGATCGTGTTTTTCGGAAGAGTTCGCATCGATTGCTTTGTCTGAGCCATCTTTGGCGACTTCCTGCGGAGCTTTAGAGCACCCCAAAGCAAGAATGCTTGCCAAACTCATTAAAAAGATGAATTGAATATTTTTCATTAAATCGTCCGAATCTTCACTAAGATTGCTATCTACTTAAGAAGTACAATAGCTATCATACCCTGTCTCGTCAATAACTTGTGAATTCCCAATAAGAATTCTTTACAAAATATGTGCAACCTTTTTATACAAATTGATTAGGTTATTTGCTTGACCATCATTCTCTATAGCCTTTTCAGATGATTGGTATTTTTCTATAGCTCATCCTCTATGACATTCTTTAATATACTTCAAAAAACTTGGCATAATTTTTTGGAGCGCCAGCTATTTGATCTGATCCACGGCACGACGACTTATGAAGTCGTCGATAAGGCTGATTTTTTACCAATTGTCGATTTAAAACATGGCAAAGCATACTATGCCTCGTGGACTAATGAAGTCAAAAACTCGCATCAGGTTCTGATTCATCTGTTAAAAAATCATTTTTCTGATTATGTTTTTATTGACCTAGGTTGCGGTAAAGGAAAAGCCTGCCTCGTTTGGGAAATACAGAACCGGCGACTAGCCCAAAATCAATTCATTTATGGCCTTGATTACTATGAGCCTTTTATCAAGATTGCTCAAAAGAACTATGTGCAAGTTTTTAAACAATCCGGAAATTTTTATCACGTTGATGCGCAGCACTTTGATTATCAGCAGTTTAATAAACCATTGATTATCTATTTATTTAACCCCTTTGATGCATATTTGCTAGATGCGGTATTGAGCAAAATTGGTAGTACGCCATGTATTTGTATCTACAACATCCCGATGCACCAGGAGGTATTTGACAAGCATGAATTTCAAAGAATTTATTCGAAAGATGGTCCTAATCAAAATCAAAAAACGATTATTTACAGTAATCATGCACTGTAATTGATTACGCAATTTATCTCTCAGGCATTCCAGAAAAAAAGATAACGGCAATGACTGCCCCAATAATCAAGAGCATCAGAATGAGACCAGATTTATCAGTACTGTGCTTATCTTTCTCAACCGTTTCTTCTAAATGCGCCCATTTATGTAATTGGTTTTTTATTTTTCGAAGACTTGATTGCACTACTACTTGAAATAACATAGGAAGATTCCTTTAACTTAAGGCTTGGCTTTTCGGATTACCCAATTAAAGCCATCGAATACAACTATATTACTTTAAAAAATATACGGCTAATGATAGATCAACTATTCATCGAATATTCGATTCATTTCCAAAAGTCCCTTGATGCCAAATAGATTACTAAAAATTGTTCATTTTACTTACGTATTTAAAAGTACATCTGAACTAGCTACTGGCTTTCTCATGTATTGGCCAACCAAAATAATCAACCCAAGTAAATTCTTGCAAAAAAGAATCCAATTTCTGGTATTGCAAACTACTATCTCCCCGATAAATGAACTCGACCAGGGACTGCTCAGAGTCCCCATAAACTCTACGAATGTGAGCTAACTGACCTTGTTCATTTTGAAACACATCGTGCGTTTTAACCATTTTTCCATCGCTTTCTGGCTTCACCCAGATATATTTGAAGTATTTCTTGAAGCCACAATTGATTAATATTTTTACAAGAATAGTCTATTTATTCGTGTTTTTCAAGAAAAAATCTTGGTTAATTGATTTCTAATACGCCTCCTCTTGAATTTTTACAGCGGTGATTTTTTTACTTCAGTCAGAACATGCGGAGAGTATCTTTCCATCGTTTCACCAAACCAGAGTAATTCGTTATGTACTGTCGCACCTTTTTAGAGCATGAATTCATAAATAATTGAATTTTTTATTAATAATTAACTACTTATAAGAGAAATATCGTTTATATTGTTCATAAATTATTCATATATTTAATATTTAGCATATTTAGGGATTTTTTATGAAATCTAGTTCCAAACTGGGTCCAACACGCTCGGATCTCTTTTTCTTAGGTTTTTTAATCGTGAACCTGTGTGTTGTGGCCTATCTTGGTAAAGACCTTTACCAAGTGGCTATCAACTTAGAAAAGGCTAAAGCGCAAGGTGAAGTCTACTTGGCTTGGGCAGATGAGTTCAACAAGAACATTGATGCAACCCCGGGCCCCACTCCCAAAAGTTGCTTTCCGAAAGAAAAAGCGGAAAAAGAAAATACATGGGGTGACTGTATTGCGGATTTATTTGGAACTGAAGGTACATTCAAAGATTTCGTGAACCATATTAATCATGCCCACCCTGTTTTTTCTAAAGCATGTAGTAAATCTGATCAGGAGTCGAGTGGCACTCTCATTTTTGACAAAATTACCCCCGGACCTACGGGTGCTCCAACTTATGCTCCACTTGAACATTCGGAAATTTTAGAAAAAGACCTTAACTATCGAGTAAGCATTTGCGATAGGGGGTTTTATTTGATCAAAATTGGTGAGGTAAAGCTATGAGTTCTTCTAATAATGTATTCCAGATCAATCTGATGATTCGTAAAATCGTCTACAACAAGCTTTTCAATCCGAACATTAAAGGCAATTGGCAACCCGGCTTTGAAAAATTCACTACGATTATTATCCTTTTGAATATCTTCGCCCTTTGGGCAGAGAGTATTCCTATTATTTATGAATCCAGAATGGCATTGTTTCATTCTTTCGACGTTTTCTCTTTAATGGTATTTTCGATTGAATATGTCCTGCGCATCTATGTGGCCCCAGAGGACCCGCAGTTTGCCTCTAGTAAAAGTCCAAGATTCGCCTACTTCCGAAGCCCGTTTGCCATCATTGATTTAGTAGCTATTCTGCCGTTCTATTTGTCTGCGTTTGTGCAAATGGACTTAAGAATACTACGGGGATTAAGACTACTGCGTCTATTTAAACTATTTCGTGTGGTTGTTCCAGCATATAAAGAGTTTAAAGAAGCCAATAAACACAATACCTTTCGCCAAAAATTGTATGCTTTAGTTAATCCTACAGAAACTAGTGGTCGTTTGCATGAGATTTTTGATTTTTTTATTATTGTTTGGGTCATTATCTCCGTTGTAGCAGTCATTTTAGAGTCTGTCGCCTCAGTCATCTATTATGTGGGCGTTGAATTTGCCATTATTGATGCCGTTGCAGTAGCCGTCTTTTCTACAGAGTATTTAATTCGAATTTATACCTGCGTTGAGGATCCCAAGTATCAACACTGGCTTAAAGGTCGAGTTTCTGCTGCAAAAGAAACCTCTGCTCTAATCGACCTTCTTGCTATCTTGCCATTCTTCCTAGAAAGCTTCTTACATCATTTATTTGATTTACGTTTTTTAAGAGTCTTCCGCTTGATGCGTTTACTCAAGCTCATGCGCTATTCGGATGCCACGAAATCTCTTTTTATTGTTGTTAAAAGAGAATGGCCAGTGATGAAAGCCTCGGCATTTATTATGCTTCTTTTAGTTATGTTGGCGGCTTGTCTAGGCTATGTTTTTGAGCAT
>RFMZ01000039.1 GCA_009927445.1 Betaproteobacteria bacterium | reverse complement strand
CCTGGGTTCCCTGAACCATAGGTGTGCGGGTCAGGTAGGCGCATCACTTTACTCACTACAACAGCAAAAGAAATCGAACCCAATAGGTAAGCAAGGACTACGGCAATGATTTCAGATAGGAGCATCAGGTCAACCTCGGGGATGGTGTTGTTGGTGAATGGTTTTTAACCGCTCTTTAGCAATATGGGTATAAATCTGTGTTGTCGATATATCAGCATGCCCTAATAATAATTGAACTACCCTCAAGTCCGCTCCATGATTCAGTAGATGGGTTGCAAAAGCATGCCTCAGAGTATGGGGTGACAAGTGTACTTGAATGCCCGCTTGCAAAGCGTAGCGCTTAATTAAATACCAAAAAGCTTGGCGGGTTAAACCGTGCCCAGTATGCCGACCAATAAATAAGTAATCACTTGCCTTACCCTCCAAAATACTTGGCCTTGATTCCTGGAGATACTGCTCTATCCATTTTCCGGCCTGCACACCAAAGGGTACGAGTCGCTCTTTATTACCTTTACCTCCTACAATATGAATAACCCCTTCATTCAGACGTACATGAATTAACTTTAATTGAACGATCTCTGAGACACGCAAACCACTAGCATAAATTAACTCCAACATCGCCCGGTCGCGCAGACCTAAAGGCTCAGAAATATCAGGCGCTAACAATAGGGCCTCTACCTGAACCTCCGAAAGACTGATCGGAAAGCGCATCATCTGTTTTGCTGGCCTTATATTAGCGCACGGATCTTGTGTTAAACGATTCTGACTAATGGCATACCGAAAAAAACGCTTTAAAACAGTTAAGCGGCGATTCGAAGATGTGGCTTTATCTCCTTTACGCCAAGCCATGAAGGCAGTAATTTCAACGGCAGTTGATTGTAAAATATGCTTGGCATAAGTCGTAGATAGCCATATCGAAAAGATTTCTAAATCACTGCGGTAGGCCCCTAAAGTATTTTTAGCTAAGCCGTCTTGTAACCACAGATTATCCACAAAAGCCCCTACCTCTTCTAAGCTTTGCCGTAAAAGGGGTGACTGAGCCTCAGGAGTCGTGGTACTCAAAATCGGTTTGTCATCGTGCATAGAGTGATAGCTTCTTTTGAACCTCAATTTTTTAAGCTTTACTGTTTCATTGTCTTTTAAATACGACTATTGGCTATTTTTTAGCTATTGCTGGCTAATGCTGACTAATGATGGCTTGTGCTGATTGTTGCTCTTTTTGGGTTTAATTTTTTCCTTCATCTTGCTAAAGGAAAGTCCTTGTTATGAGGTATATTTTAAAAATCTGCGTCAAATACCTCATAATGAAAAATCGATGACCCTAAGCCAAGCCTTAAACTGATTAACTAACTTTGGTTCTAACTGAAGTGATAACTTAGCCACCAACTAAAAACAATAGCCTAGATTCAACCAAAACCGACCTCCCTTACAACTAATTACTCCAGTGAACACC
>RFMZ01000269.1 GCA_009927445.1 Betaproteobacteria bacterium | reverse complement strand
AAAAATGTGGGCTTTTTGGATTTTATTGTTTCAATGATTACGTGACATTAACCGATAATTTTTGTAAACATCGAACAGGGTAATGCCTTCTCTTCATAACGTAATGGTAGATTGCATGCTTCGTAAGCAATCTACCATCTGCAGAATCAGAAAAGAATCAAGCAAAGTTCTTTGCTACAAAATCCCAGTTCACAACATTCCAAAAGGATTCTACATACTTAGGTCTTGCATTGCGATAGTCAACATAATAAGCATGTTCCCAAACATCACATGTCAATAAAGGCTTTGCATCTGAGGTTAAGGGAGTAGCGGCATTACTCGTGGAGACTAAATCTAATGATCCATCTGCCTTCTTCACTAACCATGCCCAACCAGACCCAAATGTTCCAACAGCACATTTCGTAAACTCTTCTTTAAACTTATCAAATGATCCCCATTTAGCATTGATTGCATCAGCCAAGGCTCCAGAAGGTGCTCCACCGCCCTGTGGCTTTAAGCCCATCCAATAAAAAGTGTGATTCCAGACCTGCGCAGCATTATTAAATATTCCGCCAGATGATTTTTTAACAATGTCTTCCAAGCTCATACTTTCAAATTCAGTACCCTTTTGCAAATTATTCAAATTAGTAACATAGGTCTGATGATGCTTACCATAATGAAACTCTAAAGTTTCTTTTGAAATGTTTGGGGCTAAAGCGTCTAATCCATAAGGTAGGGTAGGTAAGGCGTGTTCCATGAAATCTCCTCAGTTGATTCAAATAAACAATTTTTGATATTTTAAGCAGTAATCTTTGTCTCTTGAAATTCTCAAACAACCTCAATCTGGATAAGAAATACGATCGCTTGGTAAGGGGCTCATCCCTCATGACTCTTTTGAAGTCAAACTAACTTGCTTGAATTTCAATTGGGCACTGCCTAATGCCATTTCAACAGTATAAAGAGAATTTTCATTTAATTGTTTTGGATCACGAATTGCTTGATCTTTTTCTAATATCAAAGAGTACCCGCGCTCTAGCGTTCTCTTTGGACTGAGTGCCTCTAATTGCTGATCAAAATGCCCTAGTTGGCTAGCCCAAGACCGCTGTCTTTCACCCAAGGCTCTTTTTAGCCGAAGGTGTAATTGCTGCTGCTGTTCTTGCATTTGCTTAGGATTCGGAATGGCATGACTTAAGCGCAAAGATAACTGATCTAAACGCTGCGCTTGTCGCTCTAGCCCTAGTAAACAGATTCTCTGCATGAGTAAGCCATAGCCCTTGAGATCGCGCAGTAACTCAGATCGGTCAGGCGAAGCAATCTCCGCTGCAGCTGTTGGGGAGGGTGCTCGTAAATCAGCCACAAAATCGGCTATCGTAAAGTCTGTCTCATGCCCCACCCCTGAAATAATCGGAATAGTACACTGGGCAATGAGCATAAGCTAATTTGGCATCATTAAATGCCCATAGGTCTTCTATACTGCCGCCGCCTCGTACGAGAAGAATAACGTCCACTAACGCCTCTGCCTGAGCTATTTGCAAGGCATTCATTAAACCGGCAGGGGCCTCTGGACCCTGAACCAAGCTTGGGTAAATCACAACCGGTATGTGCCCCGCCCTTCTAGCCAAAGTGCTTAAGACATCCTTTAAGGCCGCCGCTTGGGTGGAAGTCACAATGCCAATAACCGTGGGTGCTTTGGAATATCTTTTTTTCGAGACTGGTCAAATAAACCCTCGCGCTCTAATTGCTGCTTGAGCTTCATAAAAGCCTCAAATAATGCTCCGGCACCAGCTCGTCGCATCATTTGAACAGTTAACTGAACATCCCCACGCGCAGTGTAAAAACCTACCTGGGCAGCAACCTCAACCTGATCACCCTCTTTGGGGACAAAATCAACTTGGTGATTACGCCCCTTAAACATCACCCCATTAATTTGGCTATCGGCATCCTTTAATTTAAAATACCAATGTCCGCTTGGATAGCTTTTGAAGTTAGAAATCTCCCCCCTAACCCAAACGATATCGAATGATGTGCTAATTAACTCTGCAATTACTTGGTTTAACTGACCAATAGTGAGGATTTCGCGAGATATTTCGGTCATTTTTTTATAAACTATTCGGATTCATAAGGATTTAGCGATTGAAAATGTCCACAGGCTTAGTAAAATCAAGGGATAAATGGTTTTGATATCGCACAGATGTAAGCAACTCTCTGTAAGTTATTGTTTTTAATATATTTAAATTAGAAATTCATATTCGTCATTTTAAAATTTGTTGGAAATTCAGGCCCTTATCACAATTTGATGAAAAGTTTTACACAGAGTTATCCACAGGCAAATCGAGTAAAGTGTATCTATGTTAGCAATAATCTCTTCTTCTGGTTGGCCTATTTGGCCACTGCTCATTATTTCTGTCTTGGGGCTAGCTATTTTGCTGGAAAGGTCTGGTTTTTGCGTAGAAAAAAAATTAGCCCCGAGAAAGACTTAGAGCAAGCACTTACTTATTCAGTAAAACTGAATACACCAGAAAATACACGAGAACCGATCCTGAGGCGGATTTAGTCAAGTTATCGAAATCTTCACCCTTGGGACAAATTCTAGCTACTGGACTCAAAGCTCGTCAAAATCATCGAGGACAATTACAGTGTTTAGAGGAAATGCGTGAATTAGCGAATCCCACCCTATGTAAGCTCAACCAATATCTCAATATCCTCGCCACCATTGCCACTATTGCACCATTAATTGGCCTTTTTGGTACCGTCCTAGGGATGATTGAGATCTTTGCTAGTCAAGGTGGTAGTGCCAACCCACAACAATTAGCCCAGGGCGTCTCGATGGCTCTGTATAACACCGCCTTTGGTCTTTTAATCGCCATTCCAGCCCTTGCGGGTTGGCGCCTTTTAAGGGGTCAAGCTGACGAGCGTACCCATGAACTCAATGAGGGCACTCGGCGCCTCATAAAAACGATGTATCCGCAGTAAATGATTCCTGTGAACCATGTCATAAACCGGAACATTTAGCATTCACGGGACTAACATTGATTTCTAATT
>RFMZ01000068.1 GCA_009927445.1 Betaproteobacteria bacterium | reverse complement strand
AAAAATTTTTAGCCTCGATTTGTCTTGCAATTTGGCAACCTACACAATGGAGGCCTTACTTCTTAAAAAAAACCTATGTTTATTTCAAGTTATCGGTTAACCATAGTTTTTATCCTTGAGCTAGCGGTATCTTTTACAGCCTCATCGCAAGCCTTTACTGCTGACAAAACCATACCAGCCCACCAGTTGACTTCAAGCCTTACGCATTTCAATGCACTGGATGGATCAAGACTAGCAGCTCGCGTGTGGAATTACGCTAAGCCTCAGTACATTGTGCTTGGGGTGCATGGCTTTAATGACTACAGCAAATCGTTTGAGCGATTAGCTCAAAACCTTGTGGCTGAAACTCAAGCCACGGTGTACGCCTATGACCAGCGAGGCTTTGGCGCCAACACTCAGCCTGGCGTGTGGCCTGGATCGGATGCATTGATAGACGATTTACGCCACATCGCAGCACAACTGCGTGAACGCCATCCTGACCTACCATTAACGGTGATCGGTGAAAGTATGGGCGGCGCTGTATTGCTGATAGCTGCCAGCGAAACGCCTGGCATTAAAGCGGACCAACTTATCCTAAAAGCTCCAGCTGTCTGGGGTGCCCAAAGCATGCCCTTTTACCAACGCTTGAGCCTATACACCATGAATCTCATCGCACCAGAGATGAGCTTTACCGGCCGGGGTCTATCTTCGCTAGGGATTCGTCCCACCGACGACCCAGAAGTCTCACGCGATCTCAGCCGCGATCCGCTTGTCATCAAAGCTACTCGAGTTAGCAGCTTGGCTGGGTTGACCGAGCTCATGGGGCGCGCCCAAACGCTAACTACCTTGCCACCACAACGCACATTATTGTTGTACGGCTTACGCGACAAAATTATTCCGCAGCAACCGGTGTGCGATTGGTTAACGAACTTGAATAGCGTGGCGTCTATTCCGCTTAGAACCGACGTAGTTATTTACAAAGAGGGTTGGCATATGTTGACGCGCCAACTTAGCGCCCGAGAAACTCTTGAAGACATAGCGCGCTGGATTCAAAACATTCCTAAGACCCACCTACTAAACCCATTCCAAGCACAAGAGGTTGTTTGTAAAGTTAAGTGAATATATTCAATCTATCCATTTCTTGGATGACTTTACCGCCAAACGGTTGACTGAGCTCTACCCGATTGAGGTAAGCAAATTTGAACGAACCAACAAATAGGTTACCGACCCAGGCACGGCCGTAGCGTTCGCTGCGCAAAAAGACCATGCCCGATGGCGCAATAGATGGAACCCAGTAGTGCAAGGGTTGCTCCATACCTTTTTGAGAGGTTAGGCCCAAACCGATTTTCCCTCCGCCGTAGTTTTCTCCATATGTGATCACCGGCCAGCCGTAGTTTCGTCCGGACAAAACTGGGTTGATCTCATCACCCCCTTGCGGTCCGTGTTCATGCGTCCATAGGCTGCCATCGGTCGACAAGACAGCACCCTGTACGTTTCGGTGACCGTAAGAGTGCGGTGTCTGATTAGTTACGCTTACGAAAACCACCACATGCTGCCAAGGCAGCGTTCTCACTGTACGCTCCCAATCCAGTGCGAAAACAGCAGCCTCGCGCTTTATCTGCGCCTCGCTCATCTTGTGCAGTTGCTTTATGGGAACGAGCGGATCCTCTGCTTTGTACTCAACAAAAACGACGCGGCCACCAGGTCTGAGTGCCTTCATCACGCTTGACATTACTTCATATGGATAGGCTAACTCGTGATAAACGTCGACCATGATGGCTAAGTCCAAAGAGGAAGCGGGCAACTTAACGTCGTCAACTCCGCTCAGTTGCGCTTCAATCTGCGTGAGCCCATTGCGCTTTATGCCGGCCTGCAACATGCTGATCATTTCGGGCTGCACATCAACAGCCCAAACCTTGCCTCCTGGTATTACCAAGGGCGCCATGCGACGAGAAAGATAACCGGTTCCAGCCCCGATGTCGGCAACCACCATGCCCGGTTTTAACATCAATGAAGCTAGCAATAAGTCGGTACGCTCTTCGCGATCACGTTCTTGGCGCTCAAGCCATGATGCTCCCTGCCAGCCCATCACCGCCGCTATTTCGCGCCCCATATAGCTTTTGCCGATACCGTCTGCACTGGCCGGCAATTGGCTGTAGCGGTCAACGTTTGGGGTGGACTGCGCCAGAGCGGCGCTGGTTGTAATCGTCAGTACTACGCAGATACTGCGTAAACAAGTTAATAGGTTCATTTCAGTCTTGGGCGGCACGGTTTCAAAAGGCGTGTTGATAAATACTATTGGAAAAGTAAGCGATTCATGTCAGGGTTTTTGTGTTTTATATTGCTGAATGCTTTTCTTTAAATCTTGGAACTCTTCACACCCAAACATACAGGCTTTGTCTAACCGAGCAAGCATTTTCTCGGCCCAGCCAGGTCTTTTTTGATTAAAAATAATTCGCCATAGTATTCAAGTGCTCCTCTGTGAGTGGAGTC
>RFMZ01000148.1 GCA_009927445.1 Betaproteobacteria bacterium | reverse complement strand
GGTTTTTCTTTTGTCGTGCAGAGCAACTGATGCAAGGTAAGCGGCCATCAAGCCCGTGGTTGAGTCAGCAAGACCAAACCCTGGCAGCAATGGCGGGCGATCTGGGTAGCCAGATATATAGGCATACCCCGCATAAGCTTCAGCGATGGTTCCGAATCCTGGTCGATCTTTATAGGGGCCTGTTTGGCCAAATCCAGTGACTCGAACAATGATGAGGCCAGGATTGATGGCCATTAACACATCTGGCCCTAATCCCCATTTTTCAATGGTGCCCGGTCGATAGTTTTCGATCAATATGTCAGCATTGACGATTAATTTTTTGACAATCTCCACGCCTAAAGGCGTCCGCAAATCTGCTGTGATGCTTTCTTGCCGCGATTGACAGCTTTGTAGTAAAGGCCGACGCCATTTTTGGTTTCGCCCCATCTGCGAATTTCATCTCCTATCACGGGACGCTCAACTTTAATGACGCTTGCCCCAAAGTCTGCCAAGAACATGGAGCACATTGGCGCTGCTAAAAAATTCGATATATCGACAACTTGAGTTCCTTCAAGAGCCATGCCTGTAAGCGATTTATTTGGCTCTGAGTTGGAAGTAGATTGACCTGATTGTTGAGAAGACATGCGTACTTACTTTCTGCATCGGTTGGAAATGTTTTGCATGATGATGTAATGTACGTACAATAAAAGCTTGGAAATCAAAACATAACTGGTATATACCCTTGGGCCAACTTAGATACTTTGAATTCATCACTATGGATTCCAATAGATTGCCACTTTACTTGGCGCTGGCTCAAACATTGCGCCAAGAAATTGACGCCAAAAAATACAAAATTGGGGCGCTTTTGCCCCCTGAAGATCAACTCGTTGTGACGTATGGCGTTAGCCGTCACACTGTCAGGCAAGCGCTTCGGGAATTGAAGGACGAGGGCCTCATTACTTCAAAGGCAGGTATAGGAACTGCAGTTTCTTCTCGATCTGATGCAGCTCAATTTTTCAGTGGTATTGAAACAATTTCTGATTTATTGCAATTTGTTGATGCAACACAGATGCATGTAATGTCTCAAGAGGAAATCATTGCGAATGCAGAGCTATCAGAGCAACTGCATTGCCCAGTGGGTCAGGTTTGGTCGTCGATTAAAATCTTGCGAAAAGTACCTAAAATAAAATTGCCATTGTGTTTTCTTCAAGTCTTTATTTGGCCTGAACATGCTGATATTTTTGTAAAGAGAAAGGTGTTAAATCGCCCCATCTATTCCTTGTTAGAACAGAAAAAAGGATTGCGCATCGTTGAAGTTCAGCAAGAAATTTCAGCTGCCAACTTAACCATGGAAATGGCCTTGGCATTGGATGCAAAAGAAGGTCAAGCGGCAATGCGGATCACTCGGTTTTACTATGACAGCAGAGGGTGCGTAGTCGAAATTGGCATCGGGCATTATCCCAGTGGTCGTTATTCCAACGGACCAAATTCAAAGCACAAATTAAAAAGTAAAAACCATGACGAAAAGACTTCAACGCTGTGCTTTAGCAGTGCCAGCAACCAGTACCCACTTTTTTGAAAAAGCAGCACGTGGAGCGGCTGATTCAATCTTTTTGGATTTGGAGGACGCGATTGCGCCTGCGCGAAAAGCGCAGGCAAGAACTGAAGCGATTCGTGCCTTGAACGAGATAGATTGGGGCCTTAAGCTTTTATCTGTCCGAGTGAATGGCCTCGACACTGCTTGGGCACTTGAGGACATAGTCGATGTGGCCAGAAACTGCCCACGACTGGATATGATTTTATTGCCGAAAACTTCTACTGCATTTGATGTCAAATTTGTGGACCAAATTTTGACTTTGATTGAACGAGAAACCAAGCGTGATAAGAAAATCGGGATTGAAGTACTGATAGAAACAGCGCAAGGCGTTGCCAACGTGGAGGATATTGCTGGTTCCTCTTCTCGCCTTGAAGCAATGGTCTTTGGTGTAGGTGACTATACCGTTGAAATGCAAACTCAAGACATTGTTTTTGGAAGGCCTAATTCAGATTATTCTGTACTTTCTGAAAAAAACCAGCAAGGTCAAAGGCATCCTCATGTCAATGATCAGTGGCATTTTGCAATGGCGCGAATTGCCAATGCTTGCAGGGCGAATGGACTCAGGCCCATTGACGGACCATTTACTGATTTCTCGGATAGAGAGGGATTCTTGTCATCTGCATGGCGAGCCAAGTCATTGGGTTTTGAAGGCAAATGGGCCATTCACCCCACACAGATTGATTCTGCTAATGCTGTATTCTCACCATCGCAATCCGAACTTGATTGGGCTGTTCGAATCGTCAATTTGTTAGAGGAGGTTAATTCCCAGGGACGAGGAGCAGTCGCTGAAAATGGCGTTTTGATAGACATGGCTCATTTGAAAAAAGCAAATTTGATTTAAATCGGCAACGTCTAATTGACACTCAAAAAACAAATTGAGCCACCAGCCTAGCCTTTATCAGTTTTGTCCTAGAAGAGACTCCAAAGTACGAATGTTCGGAGACATTTGACTTAAAAAATCTGCTGCTCGTTTCACAATTTGCCCACATTCAAGGAGCTTCTTATCTTGAAGCTGGCTTGCATTCCCGGTTGCGACCATTGCGCCTATGACTAAACCACCTGAAGCCCTTAATGGCGCAGCGACTGATGACATTCCAGAAAAAGCCTCCTCCCTGGCC
>RFMZ01000258.1 GCA_009927445.1 Betaproteobacteria bacterium | reverse complement strand
AGTGTGAATTGATGCGCGGTCACACGCGCAGTGATTGAAATTTATGCGCTAACGCGCATCGGCCCTTCATTTGATCGCTGAGAAGTTCATGCTGCAACCCAACGCAATTACAAATTCAGACTTCATGGTCTTCACCGGCAATGCCAATCCTGTGTTGGCAGCCGAAGTTGCGTACGAGTTGGACGTATCCCTTGGCTTGGCCGATGTCGGCCGCTTCTCAGACGGCGAAGTCACCGTTGAGCTCAAGCAAAATGTGCGCGCTCGCGATGTGTTCGTCATTCAGTCCACATGCGCGCCAACCAACGAAAATATGATGGAGTTGCTGATCATGGTCGACGCTTTAAAGCGCGCCTCAGCAGGTCGCATCAGTGCCATCATCCCTTATTTCGGCTATGCCCGCCAAGACCGTCGTCCACGCTCTACGCGTGTGCCCATCACGGCCAAGGTCATTGCCAACATGCTCCAAGCAGTGGGTGTGAACCACGTCCTCACCATGGACTTGCACGCCGATCAAATTCAAGGTTTCTTCGACATTCCCGTCGACAACATCTACGCCTCTCCTGTGCTCTTGGGCGATCTGCGCCAAAAGAACTACGAAGACCTTATCGTGGTCTCGCCCGATGTAGGCGGCGTGGTTCGCGCACGTGCATTGGCCAAACAACTCAACTGCGATCTGGCCATCATCGACAAACGTCGACCCAAGGCCAACGTCAGTGAAGTGATGCACGTCATTGGTGAAATTGATGGCCGCAACTGCGTCATCATGGACGACATGATTGACACGGCTGGCACTTTGGTCAAAGCAGCCGAAGTTTTGAAAGCACGTGGCGCGAAAAAAGTTTACGCCTATTGCACACACCCCATTTTTTCAGGTCCCGCCATAGATCGCATTGCCAAAGGCGACGCCCTCGATGAAGTGGTGGTGACCAACACCATTCCGCTGTCTCAATCGGCAGAGGCATGTCCCAAAATTCGCCAACTCACTGTGGCGCCGCTGTTGGCCAAAACCATTCAGCGCATTGCCAATGGTGAG
>RFMZ01000202.1 GCA_009927445.1 Betaproteobacteria bacterium | reverse complement strand
CGTTGGATTTATCAGCTCCCGAACGCTCAATGTCGTTTCAATCCTGAATCTTTCAATCAACTTATTAGATATTGAATCGGCTATCTTATTATTGGCTATATATACAAATACCAGTAGCCCAATAAAAGCAGGAATTATCAAAACCAGAAAAATAAAGATAATACTCGGACTGAATTTAAATTCGTTTTTTAGCATTATTCAACCTCTATTTCTATGCTTTAATTCAAAGTTTGAGCGCCTGACGCTAGCTTGTCATTTCATCTGATGATATGACTTATTATTGCCGTCTAGCCTTAAAGTTCTTGGACCGCAGCGTTAAATGCAATTAATAATGATACAAAGGCGAAATTAGTTCACATTCCAGCTGAAGTAATAAATCGACACCCTTACATGATTTTGAGTCTACCTTAACTCTACGTGAAAGATACGTATCATGCAAAAAATTTGTTCTTGCTGCCGCTGCGGCAACTAGCTTTATGGGTTAAGTTGCCGCATCAACTAAATTTTTACAACGATAACAGAAAAAAATTAATAGGTAGGGTGTATTCGATTAGAACTCAAGTTGTCCGGTTGGGCATAGGGCATTTGACAATGTCGTTCATAACTACCCTGAAAATCCAAGCAAAAACCAAACGAACTTGTTTCTTAGCTCATCCTGGTTATTTCGTTGAAAATCGCATAAGTAATAACCCTAGGGAGGTAGGACTAACGAGCCCAGAAAAGTGCCGAACAAGCATGCAGCTCGGGTTATTTCTCGAAAGGATGGGCGTTAGTATGTTCACCCGCCCAAAGCCAGTCACTTTGCGAAAGCGGTTGCTTCCGCTGAGAACAATATGGTTACATCGACCAGTAAATTTGTACGAACCCTAAAAAAAAGACAAGTCCTCTAAAAAAGAGTAGGATGTTTTAATGGTGGCGTTGTGGCGAGAAATTGTGCACGATTCTGTAACTTTTAATTAGTTCTGACATCCGAGTTCAAAAATTTATAAAGGATATTCACTATGTTCAAGAAAGCTTTTCTTTTCGCCTCCATGACGTTTGCGATTGGGGTTGCGGCTCAAACGTGTCAGCAGATGAGTGATAACCTTGGCATCGATGCCTTCGGAAACAACGGCAAAACTACACCTGGAAGAGCGTCTCGCGAAGACCAACAACGGTTCGCAAACATGTCTTGCCAAACCAGACCTAAAGGCGCTGCCCCTGCTTCATTTATGGGTTGCCAACAGATGAGCGATCAATTGGGCACCAACCATAACGTCACATGGGGAAGAGCAAATCCCGTTCAGCAACAGCAGTGGAGCGCGAATAAATGCACAACCAGCCCTAAAGCCGTCGCTCCTGCCCCCCCTCCCCCGCCCAAAGTCTCCGTGGAACAAATGGTAGCAGCGGGCATCAAGAAGGTTGACCTTTGGGAACAGAATACTACTAAACAAATCGATCAAGATAGGCTGGCCATGTTAAACAAGATAAAGAAAGAGGAAAAGAACAACAAAGTGATGGGCAGCCGAATGAACTCGGTGAACGAGATCGCAGCACGCGATACTAACAATATCAGAGTAGGGGCCGAGCTAAGGAGGAAATGCTTCAGAGTGGAAAAAAGGGAAAATTGCTTCGAACGTTACTAATTGTCCGAAGTGATTCTTCACACTGCCCAGCGTGGCAATGGGTTAAGGATTAAAAATCACCAAGATTTATTTTATACATGCAGTCCCATGGGCATCGTCCACTTATCCCTATGGATGAAGCCTGTATGGATGGTCAAAATTTTTCAGCTTACAAACCTTGAAACATTCAAAATCTTTATCAGCCTTAAGTGCTGTTTTACTTATAAATTTGATTGGTTGTCAATCGATTGAGTCAGCTTTTAATGATTTAAAAGACCCTGAAAAGAAAATTAAATCATCATTTGAAAATAAGCCTCAAGTTGACTCTTTTCGTTTGGCGAGAGAGGGAGTTTCTTATCTTTTAAAAGATGATGACGTTACAGCCTTGAAGCTTTTCAATGCTGCGATCAAATTTGGACCCGAAGTCTCAGAATTTCATTTGCTTGCTGGGATGGCTTATCACATTGGGTTTAAAAAAACGGGAAATTCTGAGTTACGTGACAACGCAGAAATTGGATACAAGCTAGCTGGAAAATTTAGCCCAAGAGATTCTTTGCCTTGGTTGCAACTCGGTCGTCTCTATATGGATGAGAAGTTTAATGAACAGGCTTTGGATGCTTTTGCCAAAGCTGCAGAGCTCCAGCCGAGTAATCCAGAGGCTTTATCAGGGATTGTTCAGGCTAGCTATTTGACTGGAAATATTAAGACAGCACTTTGGGCCACTGAGGAGCTAAGTAAGCATAACTGGGATAAAGCCACTATTAACCGTATGCGTGCAGTTCTTTATACAGTTTCTGGACAAGAGGAAAAGGCGTTTGAACACAAAAGTGCTTACGCTCAAAGCCAATCAAAAAATCCAGAGGTCTTAAAATTATTTGAAAAAAGACTTGAACAAATAAATTCCGATTTAGAGAGCTTGAAATGGCTATCAAATTCGAAGACGCCAATTACAAAAAATAAACCAGATATCCTTTTAGCACAATCAAGAAATTCTGACTCTTCTGCACAAGCTGTCTCAACCATTGATCAATCTACTCCTGACGCAACTGCTATGGTTGTTGATTCGGCTCAAATGGGACAACCTAATCCCATGGGCAGTGGAATGATGGGAGCCCAGCCAATCATGATAGACAGAACTGTCAAGTCCTGGATGGATTGCAAAACCTTTCCTGAGGGCGTAAATGCCTCGGGAATGGGTGGAATGGGTGGAATGGGTGGAATGGGTGGAATGGGTGGAGGTATGGGTGGAGGTATGGGTGGAGGTATGGGTGGAGGTATGGGCGGCTTCGGTATGGGTGGTGGTGGTGGCGGTTTTGGTGAAAATCCTACAAAATCCACAGGGGGTGGTGAGGAAACTGCTCAACTCCAAGCCCTTCCTGCTCCTTGTGAAGGAGATAAACCTCCCAAAATGGTTGTTATTGACGCAGTTATGCTTAGAACAGAAGACGAGATTACGAGATCTTATGGTGTTAATTTACTGCAAGGACTAACAGGTTTATTTAGCAACAGCAGAATCAGAACTTCTGGAGTCGATGCAGTTATTGATACGAGAGGCATTGGAGGTGCTGCTTCTTCAGCAACTATTGCTCCTTTGATTTACTCATTGAATATTGCGAATGCAACCAATAATCGCAACGAAGTTATAGCCAGACCCTCCTTACTTGCTATTGACAGAACCCCTTCTACTTTTTTCTCCGGTACAACGCTTTCGATAGCTGTGGGAGGTGCGGCGGGTAGCGTCAATCAATTGATTGATAAACCTATTGGGGTCAGTTTATCTATAACCCCCACTATTATTGATGATGAGAATATCTTATTGGCGATTAAAGTGGCTCGTTCTTTTGTTCAACTACCCGCAGTAGGGGTATCTGGAGCAGCAGTTTCAACTTCGCGAAATTCGGTTTCTGCAAATATCACTGCTAAATTTGGTCAAACTATTATATTAAGCGGCTTGACTGAAAGGGAGCTTATGCGAAGTGATTCGGGGGTTCCCGTTCTTAAAGACATTCCTGGGGTTCAATATATGTTCGATAAATCAACCAGTGTTGATTTTTTTAGAACTGTAATGGTCATGATCACTCCCCGTAAGCCAGTAACCGATAGTTCTGACATAGATGGCGTCAAAAATGAAAAAAAAGAGCGTGCATTAGGAATCAGCCCTACAAAAAAATACCAATTTCATTGGCGCGTTGAAGAATATGAAAATATATTAAACAAATATGCACCCAATCTTGATTCGGTATTAGATACTTTAGAAACCAACAATTTATATCAAGGATTTAAAAGTAAAGATTTAATTGATACGAACTGGTCAACGATGCCTAAGATGCAGCAATTGCTACAAGACCTTAAATTATTGTTAGTCCGTTAAAGAATTTTAATCGCTAACACAAAAAGTTTTAGATTTTTCAGTTGCCACGGCAATCTAATCAAAGGATATAGGTTAGTTTATTTATGGGATTTTTAATAGGCGGTTTCATTGGAGGACTGCGTACTGTACTTGGTATTGCAGCTTTAGCATTGCTTGTGATGCCCGCCAGTTTAAATGACTCTGGTAGGCTTTTGCTCAACTTGATGGTTGGAGCCATTGTCTCTGGTTACATTATTACCCGTTTTAGTTCTTTTAAAAATACTATTTCGCAGCCACAAGATGGTCCAGCTGTGCTGATCAGTGTTTTCGCTGCCACTTTAGTTATAGATAAAGGCCCCTCTGATTTAATAGTCGATATCGTTTTTGCATCTGTCGCAATCTCAAGTATCTTTACGGGGGTCATATTCTTCATAATTGGACAATGGCGTTTGGGTCGACTTGTTCGATTTATTCCATTTCCAGTTATTGGTGGATTTTTAGCTGGCTCTGGATTATTGATTACTTTGTCTGCACTTTCAATTTTAATCAATCAGAAAATTACTCAGATTGATATAAGTACGCTCATTAGCAGCGACTCCATCTATATTCTTTTGTTTGGATTGGTATTGACTTTTGTATTGCTAAAAGTACCCTCACTTTTTAAAAACCGTTTAATTTTTCCTAGCATATTAATTTTAGCGGCTTTGTCATTGCATTTTTATTTTTACATGCAACAAATCTCTATCGCGGAGATGCAAGGTAGTGGCTGGCTTGTAACTCCAAAAAAGAAAATTGATACATCTGGAAATATGTTTTGGTTTGATATCTCATTAGATGCTTGGTATGTTATAGCGAATAATTTATTCACATTTGTTGCAATTGCTATCGTGAGCGTTGTGGCTATGCTTTTAAATCTCTCTGGTTTAGAACTTGCAAATAAATCAGAATTTGATTTTAATAAAGAACTTAAAGTTACTGGAATCTCCAACATTTTAGGAGGAATCGTAGGTGGAGGAGTTGGTTTTGCTAGTCTTTCTGCTTCATTGCTGGGTCAACAGTTGAAAGTTGAAGGTAGATCTTTAGGATACTTAACTTACGGATTTATATTATTTTTTCTCCTTTTTGGTTCAGAGTTGTTAGGCCTAATTCCCAAACCTGTACTAGGCTCTTTGCTGTTGTGTGTAGGCATTAGTCTTTTGGATGAATGGATTTTAAAAGCCTTCAAGCGCTTTTCCAAACTGGATTTTATGACTATCGTATCTATCGCTTTGATAATGACTTTTTTTGGATATTTATCGGGCGTTACGACAGGTATTATTCTTTGCGCTATTTTATTTGTTTGGAGTTACAGTCAAGTCAAAGTCATAACTTTAGAGATCAGTGGAATAGATTTTCGTAGTAATGTAGATAGACCATCTTATGAAAAGGCTTTGTTAGACAAATATGGTGGTGAAATTATATTTTTAAGGATAGAGGGTTTTCTTTTTTTTGGATCTGTTTATTCGATTTTTGAGCGAATTAAGGAGTTAGTCAATAGAGGCGCTGTCTTTTTCATTTTGGATTTATCACTTGTAAAAGCTACTGATTCTTCAGCCATAGCAGTTTTTCAAAAAATCGCCCAATTCTGCGAAACAAAGTCAATTGTTTTGCAGATCGCTCGACCTAGACCAGAACTTGTTCAAATGATCAATAGCATTAACTCAAGTTCCGTTTATCTCGATTACACAATGGATCGCGATAAATCTTTAGAGAATTGTGAAAAATTACTAATAAAAAAATATAAATCTGAAATCGAGCATAAACAAGAAGGCGCTTGGAATATCTTTGCAAATCAGATCAAATCTCATGAATTATTAGAAAAATTTAAATCTTTTTTTACATTAAAGAATTGTATTGAAAAAGAATTTTTAATTAGACAGGGTGAAATTGGTAATGAGATGTTTTTGGTTGAATCAGGTCGATTTGAAGCGATCATTGAATCTAACGGAAATCATTCGCATGAGATTCGACTCAAAACAATGACAATTGGTGCAATTTTTGGAGAAACTGTACTTTACAGTTCATTAAAGCGAACTGCATCAGTTCGTGCTGAGACTGAAGCGGTGGTTTACGTTTTGACGAAAGAACGTTTGAATGAAATGGAGTTAAGGTTTCCAGATTTAGCAAACGCTTTACACCGTTTTATTATTGGAATTATGTCTGAGCGTCTACTCGCGTCGAACAGAATCATAAGCCGCTTGGATCCTTGAGATAATATTTAGCATCTTGAAAAAATGTATGCAGAAGCCCTAAATCCTGCTACTAAAGATGGAGTAACTTGAGGATTAAAAAAATATCGACAATCGTCTATTTCAATAAAATTACTGGAATTGAACGCCCTTTTTCATTTGCCTCATTATCAATTAGTAGGCGGAACCCGCAATAAGGTTAATCTAAGCGGCATGACCTTCATTGACCCGGATGAACACAGATTTTTTATTAGCGGTACTGCCATAAATGTCCATCCTCTATTGGGTTGAACCAAGAGACCTTGAACCCTGGATGCTCAAGCGCAAGCACACCAAGAAGCAACTTTACCCAATCGCGGTTGAGAGGGTTTGCCTTTGTCAGTCGCTCATGAGTGGGTGGGCGGCCTGTTGATGCGCCTTCATGAAAACGACTTTTACCACCTGCTCCAAGGCCAGGTTTTTTGCACTGCACCCCAGACTGCCTTGACTTTGAAGCGCAACGTAGAAGAGTAGCCAGCACAGCGCGTGCTTTAGCCATATTGTTCATTGCTTTAATCCATGAGGTTTCACATTGTGAAATGTGTCAGTGGCCAGATCACTATTATTTACAATATTTTGGGTCTTGCTTACAGAAACGTACCTCCTTAGCGCGGCAATCAGCAGGGCTCATATTTCTACAATCAACTGGTTCTTTAGGCTGTGGTACGCATTGACTGGGCGATGTAGCCAAATTCATCAAAGTAGTTGTACCTGGGGGACACCTTTGAGCGCTAGTGGAGCCTGCTTTGGCGACATATTCACCCTTTACTGCTATCATGCATTGGTAACTTCCCGGTCGAGGGGCATATTCACCCGGTGGGCAAGCTAATGGTTTAGTTGAAGCAGGCGTATTTGTAAAGCTACCGGCTGCTACGGTGGTACATGATGATGACGCTTGCGCGCTTGAGAAAGTACCCGGAGGGCATGGGGTTTCAGCACGCTGCGCCAAATTTCCTAGGGTCAAGGGGTTTAGACCGTTTTTCACGAAATAACCAGGACGAGCACCGACACAATCTCGTATCGTATTCGCTGCTCCTGTTTTAGGCTGCTTTGTTTTGCTATCGTAGACCGGCTTGTCAAGAGCCCAATGCCCAGCCGGACAAGTTGAGTTTCCATCGCGAACTGCAAATGCTGGGACTGAACCAAGGAGGCCAAGTGCCGCGGTGACAGCCAGAACAAATTTTTTCATGGTAAGAACCTTCCATCTAGAAGTAACAAACTTAATAATGAAACAGTTAATATTTTACATTTTACACATACACAATGTGGGTTATTGTCGCTTTTGGCACTTTTATTGACTATCACCCGTTGTCATGTGGCCTGGCGAGGGTTGATTGTCGCGGAGGTCGCTCTAAATTGAGGGGGAAATCGCCACTAAGAGCACATTTAAAGATTGGAACTCAAATGGATAGCTATCCAAGATGCTGCGGCACAAGCCCAGCATACCCAGGATTCAGGCGTGAGGTCATCTCAAGCCTAGCTTGAACAGAAAAAGTCACTGCTCACCAAACTTCACGGAATTGCCTTTGCTGTTGGCACGTCACTTTGGACATCGTCAAACAAAATTCTTAATGCTAATGAACTGTGATGGCACTCTCAACTGCATATTTTAAAAAGCTGCGAGCATAAATTAAATCTACTCCTGAAAATAATTGAACAAACTGCTCGTTTCTATATAGTTCCAGACAAATAGTTGAGCAACAGCCTAAGAACTACAAACCAATCGCACAACTGATGACACGGTTTTTAATTGCGATGCTGCTCAAACGATCAAGTTCGAGTCCCGAATGTAGATCCGAACTTTTCGCTTAATTGGTTCGAGCCCCAAGCCTGGCCTCGAATTTGGGCCGTTTAGATGACGAGTCCGAACGTAAAATCTACTAAAACACAGTAAAAATTGTAATTTACAATTTTTGGGTTATTACACGAAATATTACACGTTTATCAAAAATACACGTAAGTCACTGATTTATAAGGAATTTTTACA
>RFMZ01000180.1 GCA_009927445.1 Betaproteobacteria bacterium | reverse complement strand
CTGAAGCAGGCCGATAACATTCGGCTTGAAATTCGGGCACCTCAGGGATTAGGCTAAAACGGACCACCATCTGGCCCCTGTGATCGTCGATTGCCGACCCAAAGCGTTCTTTGTCTTGAATGGGGTGAAGACGATTTCTAGCAACAACTGCGTCGATCTCCACCGAAGATTTCTACACGATTAGAAACTGTCTATTTTTTGATGATCTTGGGTAAGTTCATCAAAAAGCCGCGATGAAAAGAGCAAAAAATATCGCAAAAAGCAAGCAGGCAATCATGAAGGTAAATCTGGGGCTAACAGGTTCCTCCTGATTGACATCTGCTTCCTCGGAAACGATCTCACTGCGCTCATCCATTGGATACCTCTGCAAAAAAAATGGACATACCTGAGTAATGGTCAATTAATACAGATTCTATGCAGATGGAGATTTTAAATTGGTGCGTCACTGCTGGTCAACATGCTGAGTTGCCATCATTTACTCGATACGTCTACACATTGACAAATGATGCTCTGGCAGGCACCAAAAAAGCAATGAACTCACAGTGCTTTGGCTCTGTCCTTTTACTTCAAAGCAACCATCTTATATAAAGTTCTAGACGACCTCGTGAATTAGCAACTATCGAATACCTAATGTGCCAGCGCAGCGGTGGCGCCCTGGCGCAGCGCATCGGTCAGTGAATGCAGCAGCGCCGACTCCAGCTTCCAGCAATGCCAATACAAGGTAACGGGTAAGCGAACTGTGGGCGCCAGGTCGCAGAGCTGCCCGCTTTGTAGCAGCGCTTGCACCTGCAACAATGGCACCACGGTGGCGCCCCAGCCATCGATGGCCGCACGTACGCGGCCTTGGGCACTAGGCAGAAACGTTTGTTGCAAGCCTGCACTTTTCAGGCCACAGGCCCTGCGCACAAAGCGCGCTTGCAAATCGTCTTTTCGGTTAAAAGCCAAAAAACGCATATCTCGCAGGGCGTGTGCGTTTAGGCCAGCTGGGCAGTGCGCTTGCGCGTAGGCGGGGCTCGCCACGGCCACATAGTCCATCACACCCAGCTGCACCACCTGGCAGCCCCG
>RFMZ01000040.1 GCA_009927445.1 Betaproteobacteria bacterium | reverse complement strand
CTATCATTTTCAAGTGGTTGCATTCGGTGCAATCATGATGATGCTTGATGGTTATGATCTTTCTGCAATGGGGCTTGCTGTCCCTGCCATAGCTGAAGCCTGGGCAATAGAGCCATCCTCATTTAGATGGGCTCTTTCAGCATCACTCATGGGCGTTGGCGTCGGCTCACTCTTAGCAGGTCTATGTGGTGATCGTTGGGGGCGAAGAGCCACCTTAACTGGAATGTTCGGTTTTGGTGCAATGGCATGCCTTGGAACAGTGTTTGCGACCAATGTGAATGAGCTTGTTTTCTGGCGATTTCTAGTTGGAATCGGCATGGGTGGTGCCATACCCAACATCATTGCGTTGGTAAGTGAATTAATGCCAGCAAAAAGACGACCATTGATGATTGTGCTTGTCTACAGTGGTGCAGCAGTAGGGGGAGGTCTAGGAAGTTTGCTGGCCTCTGTCATTGTCCCTCTTTATGGTTGGCAATCGGTCTTTATGGTCGGAGGCATATTGCCACTGGTGGTTGCATTATTTGTTTTTAAGGCTTTACCAGAATCGCCAGCATTCTTAATTGCAAACGGCAGAAGAGATCCACAAGCATCTGCAACCATCCTGCGCTTACGGCCGGACTTTCCAAAGGATCAGACCGAGCGCTTGTCGTTTGTTGATTCAGGCTTGGGTTTGCGTCCTGGTGTCGGTGCATTGTTTGGTAAAAATTTAGGAATCGCAACACTGCTTTTTTGGACATTATTTATTTGTACACAAGCAATGGTTTTTTTCATTCAAAGTTGGTACCCAACTTTGTTGACCAGAAATGGATATGACATCGAAACTGCATTGCAAATTTTCTCTTTGTGGGACTTTGGTGCTTTGACGGGCGGTATTGTTGTAGCTGGACTGGCAAGTCATTTCAAGTTGGAAAAACTCTTGAGTTTTGCGTACTTGTTGGCTGCATTGTGTCTTGGAATGCTTTCACTGGATATCCAAAACACCACAGTCACTCAAATATTGACATTTGCAACTGGATTTTCTGTGGTGGGTGCATCTTTTTGCATGGGCGCACTGGCTGCAGGTTTTTATCCCAGTGAAATTCGTGCAACGGGTGTTGGATGGGGGTTGGGTGTTGGCCGAGTAGGCTCCATCTCAAGCCCGCTAATTGGCGGTGCTGTTTTGGCAGCTGGGTGGACAAATAGCGAAATCTTTACGACCGCCATGTTGCCTGCATTGATTGCAAGCATTTCGGTTTTTGCTTTGAGTTTGTTGATTCAAAAACGATCTAAAAATAATGAATCAATTTAAATAAGATTATTTTTAATTTGGAGTTTGAGTATGACTGTATTGAATCTATCTGTTTGTAAGTATTGGTTGCTAGGTGTCGGCTTGCTTGTGTCTATCGGTCAAGTCAGTGCAGTTCAATTTGTGAAGGCGCCTGAAATTTCAAAAAATCCAAATGATCGTGTACCGCTGGCTGCAGTTCTGTCATTTGAAACGGATGTTCCAGTGAGCACTTTGGTTGAAGTCAATGATGGCGTCAAAAGTTGGAAAATTGATTTTCCTATGGCGAGTGGTAAAGCGCTTAAGTTACCAATTGTTGGAATGCGTGCCAACAGATCTCATACCTTTCGAATCACGGTGAAAGATGCTGCTCAAAAATCTTTGTCGCATTCTCAAAATCTTTCTTATAAGACCCCAGAATTACCTAACAATCTTTTAGATTTTCCACAGCTCAAAGTACACAAAGTTGAGCCAGGACTTCAAGAGCCTGGCATCACCTTAATGACCGTTCGCAGACGCGCTTTAGGGCGCTCTGAGCTTATGACTGCAAAGCAGCGCTCTTTTACAACGGGATGGTCTGCAATTGTCGGATTGAATGAGACTGGTGAAGTAGTCTGGTATTACAACTCTGACAGCCGTATCTCAGGTGTGGCTTCACTTGCAAATGGCAATATCTTTTTTCATACGGCGCAATTCAGTCCTGTTGAAATTGACGTGTTAGGCAATGAAGTGCGTAGATGGGGTGCAGCCAAAGGACCCCGCCCAATGCCACCAGGCTCTATTCCAGTTGATGCAGTGACATTGCACCACCAGCCAGAAGAGTTACCCAATGGAAACTTCTTATCCATGGAGGCTTTTCCTAAAACAATTGAAAATTATTACACCAGCGAGCATGATAAAAATGCGCCACGCGCAACTCAAATTGTGATGGGTGACCAAATCATTGAATTTACGCCCAAGGGGGAAGTGGTTTGGCGCTGGAATACGTTTGATTACTTGGATCCGTTCAAGATTGGTTTCGATACATTTTGGTCTTATTGGCCGATACGCGGATTTCCCAAAGCGCTTGATTGGTCACACGGAAATGGTGTGCACTATGACAAGCGAGATGATTCAGTGATTGCTTCATTTAGAAATTTAGATGCAGTCATCAAAATTGATCGTAAAACCAAAGAGATCAAATGGATTCTTTCGCGCAACGTGGGATGGTCAGCAGAATTGCAGAAAAAAATTCTTAAACCCGTTGGTTCGAATTTTCAATACCCAAGTCATCAACATAATCCTCGTGTAACGCCAGATGGCAACGTTGTTCTTCTTTAACAACAATGTTCATCAAGCCATCCCATTTACGGGTGAGACCTCTAAACCTGCGAGCGAGTCATTTAGCAACGCAATCGTTTATGACATTGACGACAAGGCAATGACGGCAAAAGTTACATTTGCAACGCCAATGACTGGAGACGTATCTTGTAATTCATTTGCAATGGGGGACGCTCATGTGTTGCCCAAGACTGGGAACGTGCTGGTGGCCTTTTCTCTTTGCTACCCAGGTTTGAAAATTGAAACTTGGGATCAGCGGGATCGAACAAAAGTTTATGCCGACGACATACCGTCATCACCTCGCATCAGAGAGTTTAGGATCAGCGATCCTCAACGCCCCGTGTTTGATATTGAAGTTATTCCACCGCATGATTTAGTTCAGATGGAGGTTTTCGGTGTTTATCGAGTGCCTTCTCTGTACCCAGTGCCAGTTAAATGATGGATTCGCTACTGAATTCAGATTGATCCCAAAAACAAAAGCCCAGACTTCAGGGTAACTGCTGTAGGTCTTGCGCACACTATTTGATCGCACTTTATGAAATTAAAGGGAAAAACAGCGCTCGTGACTGGCGGTGCAACGGGACTAGGATTCGCTTTTGCTAAACGGCTTGCACAAGATGGCGCCAACATCGTGATTGGTGACATTAGGGCGCTGTAGATGCTGCCAAAACATTACAAGCATCCAGCTTCAGTGCTACAGGCGTTCAATTAGATGTTTCACAAGAAGATTCTGTCATTGCTGCAGTTGCCGAAGTCAGTCATGTTTACGGGGGCGTAGATATATTGATCAACAACGCAGCATTGTTTTCAACCTTGGTCAACAAGCCATTTGACGAAATTGATTCCAATGAGTGGATGAAAGTCATGACGGTTAATACGCTTGGTCCATTTTTATGTGCTAAACATTTTTCAGCGCATATGAAGCAAAAGCAATGGGGACGCATCATCAATGTTGCATCCACTTCTGCACTCAAGGGAGTTGCAAATATGGCGCATTACGTCACCAGCAAAGGTGCCGTGATTACATTAACGCGAGTATTGGCAAAGGAATTAGGCGCATGGAACATTACATCTAATGCACTTGCGCCAGGACTTACCCTGTCTGATCAAATTCTTAAAAATTCTTCGCACGTAGAACAGTTTAGAGAGTTATCAAGAAAATCGCGAGCCATTCAGCGAGACGCAACACCTTCCGATTTAGTTGGCACAGTCAGTTTTCTGGCAAGTGACGATGCATCCTTTATGAC
>RFMZ01000244.1 GCA_009927445.1 Betaproteobacteria bacterium | reverse complement strand
ATAACGACGTTGCATAAGAACTCCTGAACAGGTAAGACCAAAAACCGTGGCTTTTAGGCGCCAAAAGGTGAACTATAGCCAGTATTTGGGGTGCCTCTGAAATTCATACAATGGCCGTAATAGGATGACTAATTTACCTAACAACTGATCCGGCCTCCTAGAAACGGAACCCCTATGAACAAACTCCTCTCCCTCATTTGTGCACTTTTGGTGCTAGCCGGTTGTGCCACGTCTGCCAATTACCAAAAGAACCTCAATGCGTGGGTGGGTGAGGATGAGTCCGCGTTGGTCGCCAAATGGGGTAAACCGAATAAAACTTACGAAGTCGACGGCTTCACGTATTTGGTCTACAACACTTCAGGTGAAGCATCGTCACCTGGTATCAACACAGATGCGCAAAACACTGTGGCTGGCACATCTATCTTTGGCGGCGCCAATGGTTGGATTCCTTCACTGACGTTTTGGAGTACTTGCCAAACAACATTTGAAATTCAAAAAGGCAAAGTGGTGACGTTTGAATTTAAAGGCGCGGATTGCCGATCTAGTGCTAAATAATTAGTAAGTTTCTATGAGTGATGGTGTGCAAGAAAAAAAATGGGCATTTTGGATAGATAGAGGCGGCACCTTCACCGACGTCGTCGGCAAACGTCCTGACGGCCAATTAGTTACCCACAAATTACTCAGCGACAACCCCGAGCATTACCGCGATGCAGCCGTGGCGGGCATTCGCCATTTACTAGGACTCGCCTCAAACGCCCCTATCACCGCATTACAAGTGGAGTGCGTAAAGATGGGCACGACCGTGGCTACCAATGCTTTGTTGGAGCGTAAAGGCGAACCCACGCTCTTGGTTACCACGCAAGGCTTTCGTGATGCCCTGCGCATCGCCTACCAAAACCGTCCGCGCTTGTTTGATCGACGCATCGTGTTGCCCGAGTTGTTATATGCGCAGGTGATTGAAGCCAATGAGCGCATGGGTGCGCATGGTGAATTGCTGCAAGCATTGGACGTGGATAGTTTGCACAAACCATTACAAGAAGCTTTCGACGCTGGCCTGCGTAGCGTGGCCATTGTCTTTATGCATGGGTACCGTTACACAACCCATGAAGCGCAGGCAAAAGAACTCGCTGAAAAAATCGGATTTACACAAATCAGCACCTCGCACGGAACCAGCCCCTTGATGAAGTTTGTCAGCCGAGGTGACACCACGGTGGTCGATGCATATCTATCACCCATCTTGCGACGCTATGTTGACTTGGTCGCTGCCGATATGCCCAGTGTGCCTTTGTATTTCATGCAGTCGTCTGGCGGGTTGACGGATGCCCATGCGTTCCAAGGCAAAGACGCTATTTTGTCTGGGCCTGCTGGCGGCATTGTGGGTATGGCGCGTACAGCCCAATTGGCCTTTGCCAATATGGCAAGCCATGAACAGGTGCAAGTGATTGGCTTTGATATGGGCGGTACCTCTACCGATGTCTCCCATTTCGCTGGCACGTTTGAGCGTGAGTTTGAAACGCAAGTA
>RFMZ01000041.1 GCA_009927445.1 Betaproteobacteria bacterium | reverse complement strand
ACCAGCCAACACAGGCATCACAGCGATCAACAAATAAGCCGTAATCAACCAAGTCCAAACAAACATCGGCATTTTCATCAATGTCATGCCAGGGGCCCGCATATTGAGAATGGTCACGATGATATTGATAGAACCCATGATTGACGATGCGCCTAGCAAGTGCAGCGCAAAAATTCCAGAGTCCATCGACGGACCCATTTGCAATGTCAAAGGCGCATAGAGCGTCCAGCCAGCAGCGGGGGCGCCACCGGGTTGGAAGAACGAGGTGCTCAACATCACGGCTGCAGGAATCATCAACCAGAAGCTGAAGTTGTTCATGCGGGCAAAGGCCATGTCTGCTGCGCCGATTTGCAAAGGAATCATCCAGTTAGCAAAACCCACGAAGGCCGGCATGATGGCGCCAAACACCATGATCAAACCGTGCATGGTGGTGAGTTGATTGAACAACTCGGGGTTGACCAATTGCAAACCTGGCTGGAACAGCTCAGCGCGGATTAGCAATGCCAAGACGCCACCAATGATCAGCATGGTAAAAGCGAACAACAAGTACAAAGTACCAATGTCTTTGTGGTTGGTAGCAAATACCCAACGCTGCCATCCATGTGGGGCACCGTGGTGGTCGTCGTGACCATGGACATTGCCGTGCGGATCGAGAACTGCGCTCATGATGTGTTCCTATTCAACGGTTGCGTTTAACGGGCGGCCTTGACTTCGGCAGGCTGAACCAGCTGGCCAGTCTTGTTTGACCAATTGTTTTTGGTGTAGCTGATCACCGCAGCAATATCGGTGTCGCTCAGTTGCTTCCATGCGGGCATGGAATTGTTGTTTTGGCCATTCAGTAAAACGTGGATTTCCTTACTTGCTTCAGAGTTCAGCACTACAGCAGAACCATCCAAGGCCTTTATCGCGCCGCCGCCTTTTCCGTTAGGTTGGTGGCAGGCAACGCAATTGGCTGCATAGACTTTTTCTCCACGCTGCAAAATATCAGGCAAAGTCCACACTTTGGATGGATCGTCCATCTTGGCGGCCATCTTCTTTTGCTCAACTGCCACCCATGCTGCGTAGTCTTCAGCGCTGACTACTTTGACGTGGATGGGCATGTAAGCGTGTTCTTTGCCGCACAACTCTTGGCACTGACCGTGGAAATCACCAACCGTTTCAGCGCGGAACCAGGTGTCACGCACAAAACCTGGAATGGCATCTTGCTTGACGCCCAGGGAAGGCACAGAAAAAGCATGGATGACGTCGTTGGCCGTTGTGATAATGCGGACTTTTTTATTAACGGGAACAACCAGTGGGTGGTCAACCTTAAGCAAGTAATCATCAATATCGACACCTTTGGCGCCATTGTTTGACATATTGCGATGCTCATTGTCCAAGGTGGAAATGATGGCAATGCCCTCGCCTTCGCCCTTGATGTAGTCATAACCCCATTTCCACTGATAGCCAGTGGCTTTGATAGTGAGGTCCGCGTTGGAGGTGTCTTTTTGGGCAACCACTGCTTTGGTGGCAGGCAAGGCCATCAAGATCACGATGATGAAAGGGATGACAGTCCAAGCAATTTCAACTTTGACAGACTCGTGGAAGCTAGCTGGCTTGTGCCCAACCGATTTACGGTGCTTCCAGATGGAATAAAACATCACGCCAAAAACAACCACAAAAATAACTGT